>JAAWCD010000075.1 GCA_022793095.1 Oscillospiraceae bacterium
CACGTCCTTGCGGCCAAAATCGCCGTTGGCTTCGTTAAAAAAGCTTAAAATACATCCAGTATTCCTGCGCTTTTTTGCCTTGCCAGCAACGATTTTGGCTCGCAAATCCGCACACTTCGCCTAATGGTACAGCTTCTTAAAGTTCTTTTTGGTTCTTTTTCTTTCAAGAAAAAGAACGGGCGACCCCGGATTCCTTCGCGGCCTCGGCCACGGCCTTGGCCACGGCCGGACACACCCGCTCGTCAAAGGCCGCGGGCAGAATATAATCCGCGCTCAAATCGTCCCCCACCAGGTCCGCCAGGGCCTGCGCCGCCGCAAGCTTCATCTGGTCGTTGATGTCGCTGGCCCGCACGTCGAAGGTCCCCCGGAAAATCCCCGGAAAGGCCAGCACATTGTTGATCTGATTGGGGAAATCGCTCCGGCCGGTGCCCACCACCGCCGCGCCTGCCGCGCGGGCCAGGTCCGGCATGATCTCCGGCACCGGATTCGCCATGGGGAACAGAATCGGGTCGGGAGCCATGGCCTTCACCATCTCCTCTGTGACCGAGCCCGGCGCGGACACCCCGATGAACACATCCGCGCCCCGGAGCACATCGGCCAGCGTGCCCGCCTCCTTGTCCCGGTTGGTGATGCGGGCCATCTCCTCCTTCTCCGGATTCAGCCCCTCCCGGCCCTCGTAAATCGCGCCCTTCCGGTCGCACAAAATCACGTTCTTCAGCCCCTTGGCCTGCAACAGCTTGATGATGGCGATGCCCGCCGCGCCCGCGCCGGAGGTCACCACCTTGATTTCCTCCATCTTCTTCCCCGTCAGCTTCAGGGCGTTGAGCAGCGCCGCCAGCACCACCACCGCCGTGCCGTGCTGGTCGTCGTGGAAGATGGGAATGTCGCAGCGCTCCTTCAGCTTCCGTTCAATTTCAAAACACCTGGGCGCGGCAATGTCCTCCAGATTGACGCCCCCAAAGGACCCGGCCAGCAGTGCCACCGTGTTGACAATCTCATCCACGTCCTTGGTCCTCACGCACAGAGGCACCGCGTCCACCCCCCCAAACGCCTTGAACAGGGCGCACTTGCCTTCCATCACCGGCATGCCGGCCTCCGGTCCGATGTCCCCCAGACCCAGCACCGCCGTGCCGTCTGTAACCACGGCCACTGTGTTGCCCCGGCCGGTCAGCTCGTAGCTCTTGCTGATATCCTTCTGAATCTCCAGGCAGGGCTGGGCTACTCCCGGTGTGTAGGCCAGGGACAGGGCCGTCTTGTCCTTAATCTCCATCTTGGGCGCCGTCTCCAGCTTGCCCTTCCACTGGTAATGCAGTTTCAGCGATTCCGCCGCGTAATCCATAGTAAATTCCCCTTTTCCTTCGCGTTTTTGGAAGCAGATTTTTTCCATCGTCTCGTATTATATAGAAGTGTTCTCCCCTCCGCAAGAGGTTCCCAGAAAAAAGCGCGTTTCCTTCCCGCCGGATTTGTGGTATAATCCAGACATGTAATCGCCTATCTTCCCGCTCCAAGGAGGGATATCATGAAACAGCTGAAACGGACGGCCTGCCTTTTCCTGGCCTTTTTTCTGGCTCTGACCGCCGCGCCCTCCCTCGCGTCGGCCAACTCCCTGCCCAACGGCCAGTACTTTACCGCCCTGAATGACAAGCTTCTGCCCCTTTCCGCCTCCTCCATGCCTGTGCTGGTGAAAACCAGCCGGAGCAGCACCCTTTACATTCCCATCAGCCTTTTTGACAGCCGGACCACCGGCGTGGACCTGGGGGTCTACAGCGGCGGCGACGGGCGGCCAACCGCCACCCTTTACAGCCGCTCTCAAAGCCTCCTCTTCAACCTGGACGACGGCACCACCTTCACCGGCGACGGCGAACAGAAGCTGTGCATGGCCCTCTGGCGCAGCAACCGGGTCTACGTCCCCGCCAGCTGGGTGTGCAGCTTTTTCGGCCTGAACTACGCCTTGCTGACCACCGATTATGGCGATCTGGTCCGCATCACCAACGGTCAGGAGGGGCTGGACAACGCCGGCTTTGTGGACGCCGCTCCCAACCACATGCAGTACTGTCTAAACGAATACTACAAGTCCCTGCCCTCTGATCCCGTCCGGCCTCCCGCCGTCTCTCCGGAGCCCTCCACTCCCTCCCCCGCAATTCCCACCCCTGCCACCCCTTCCACACCTGCCACCCCCTCAACATCAACGCCGTCCACACCGCCGCCTGTTCCGTCCACGCCGCTGCCGGAGGAGTCTCCGGAGCCGGACCCGGACATTATCCAGGTGGGGCTGGCCTTCCGCTGTACGGAAGGGGATGTTGACGCCCTGCTGAACACCCTGGACAGCCTGGAGCAGCCGGCGCTGCTCCTTTTCGACCCCGGACAGATCCGGGCGCGGGCCGCCCAGGTCCGGCGGGCTATGGCCTCCGGCCACACAGTGGGCTTCACCCTGCCGGAGGGCAGCCTGGAGGAGAACCGGGCTGCTCTGGCCGGGGGAAACCGCCTGCTCCAATCCATCTGCTGCGCCAGGGCGCGGGTGGCGGAGGTCCCTTCCATGGAGAACGCTGCCGCCCTAGAGCAGGAGGGCTGGCGCTGCTGGAGCAGTCAGGTGGACGCCGCTGGGATGGATGGTCTGTCCGCCTCCGGCCTTTACCGCACCCTCACCCAGTATTCCGGCACGGTCCGGCTCACTCTGGCGCCTTCCGCCGGGCAGCTGCTGGGAGCACTGTCCAGCCGGCTGAGCAGCGGAGAGCACACCTTATATACTCCCACAGAGGGCGCACTTTGATGTCAAGGAAGCAAAAAGGGGACAGGTTTTCAACACCTGTCCCCTTTTTTGTTGAAAAGTCCGCCGCCAGCAATGGGAACCTGCGGATCCGGCGGGCAGCCCAGCCTTTCTTCCAGAGGGCTGAGCATCCCTTGAGCACCGCCGCAGCACCGTCAGGTTGAAGTTCTTTTGCTCCTTTTCTTGGAGCCTGTTTAAAATCTCCCGGCCCATCCGGCACACCTGGAGATATTAAACAGGCTCTTACAAGAAAAGGAGCGCGCCGGCGGAAATGGCGTCGATGGCTTTGCCGAGGGCGCGGCAGTTTCCGATGCGGCGGGCTGAGACGCCTCGCGCCAGCAGGGCCTTTTCCAGAGAGTCGTCCGGGTGGACGCCGCTGGCAACAACCAAGGTGTCACATGGCAGCTCTACCGTCGCAATCTCTCCGTCCCTGCCCGTTCGCTCCACCGTCACGCCGCCCATGTGAACATCAACAACTTTGCTTTGCTTCCACAGCTCCGCCCCCAGGCGGCTCAAATCCTGAAGCACCGGCCAGCTGGTTCCCGGCTCGTAGCCGCAGCCTACTTTCGGCCCCTGCTCCACCACCGTCACCTTCCGGCTGCACTGGTGCAGCATCTCCTCCAGCCGGTCCATGGGCTCCCCGCCGTAGGCGGCCAGAAAATAGAGCTGCTCAGCCGAAACCGACCCCTTCCGGGCCAGGTAATGGGCGGCTGCACACCCCACAAAGGACCCCCCCAGCACTGCCACGTTCCGCCCGGCCACCACTTCATCCCGCAAAACCTGGGCGGCACTGCAAATCGTCACATCGGTCTCCGAAACCGGAAGCCGGAGATAATTCGGAATCCCGCCGGTGGCCAGCACCACTTCGTCAACGTCCTCCGCCAGAATTGCCATGGGCGTGCCCACCTGACGGTAGACCACCTTCACCTTCTTCTTCTTCAAAGCCGCCTCATAATAGGCCAGCAGAGCGGAAAATTCTTCGTTGCCCGGCGCGCGGGCCGCCAGACGCAGCTGGCCGCCCAAATGGTCCTCCCGCTCCCAAAGGGTGACTTTGTGCCCCCGTCCAGCGGCGCGGACCGCGCACTCACAGCCCGCCGGTCCGCCGCCAACCACCAGAATCCGCTTGGGCTTCGCCGCCCGGACCTCCTTGTGGGACCACTCCAGCCCGCACAGCCCATTCACCAGGCAGCGGACCGGCTTGTCAAAGAAGGTGTTGGCCAGACATCCCTGGTTGCAGGCCACACAGGGCCGGATCTCCGCCGCCCGGCCCAGCCGTGCCTTGAGGGCGAAGTCCGGGTCCGCCACCATGGCCCGGCCCATGCCAATCACATCCGCCCGGCCCAGAGCCAGGGTTTCCTCCGCCACTGTGGGGTCGTTGATGCGGTTGCACATCATCACCGGCACGGAAACCGCCTGCTTCACCGCCTGAGAAAGGTATGTATAGCAGCCGCGGGGCACCTCGCCGGTGAGCTGGGGCACCTTCGTCTCGTGCCATCCGCCGGTGACGTTGAAGAGGTCCACCCCGGCTTCCTCTGCCAAGGCGGCAAAGGCGCAGGCGTCCGCCGTCTCGTTGGAGCCTGGAATGAAGTCTTTCCCGCCTAACCGGAAAAGAATCGGGTACTCTGCCCCCACCGCCGCCCGGACTGCCCGGATGACCTCCAGGGGGAAGCGGCACCGGTTTTCCCAGCTGCCGCCGTACTCGTCCTTCCTCTGGTTGGTTACTGGAGAGAGGAATTGGGACAGAAGATAGCCCGCAGAACCCAGAATCTCCACCGCGTCAAAGCCGGCCTCCTGGGCCCGGACCGCAGCGGCAGCCCAGTTGGCGACGACCTCCTCCATCTGGAATTTGGTCATCTCCGGCGCGGTCTCCCGTGTATAGGAGGAGTACACCGCCGAGGGGGCCAGGGCTGGCTTCCCGCAGGGCACGTCCCGGGCAGGCATGTAGCGCCCGGCGTGGTAGAGCTGAACCGCCACCTTGCAGTCCCGCTGGTGCATGCCCTCGGTGAAGGCCCGCCAGCCGGGAATGGTGTCGTTGGTCCGCAGAGACATAGAGTTGTCCTTGGCCCCGTAGCCGTCGAACCGGCAGGATCCCACGATGACCATGGCGAGTCCGCCTTCCGCCCGCCGCCAGTAGTATTCAGAAAAGCGGGGAGTGCAGCTGCCGCGGTCCGTGTAGAGATGGTGCATGGCGGGCATGACCAGCCGGTTTTTCAGCACAAAGCCCGGCTTGACCTCCAGCGGCGTAAACAGACGGTTGAACTTCATGGCGTTACCCCTTCTTTTCTCCCTTTTTTCTCTTCTTTTTCTTGAAAGAAAAAGAAGCAAAAAGAACTTTAAGCGTTTTTCTCATTATACACTTTTTTACACCAATGGTAAAGACAAAACTTGTTGGATCGGTGCATCTGTGATATTATGGAAAACCATTTAAAAGAGAGGATTCAGCTATGATGGAAAGAACTTTGAGGTGGAATCAGTTTACAAATGACATCTGCCGGAGAGATATCAGCACACTGTCAGAACCGCAGAAAAATGCTGTACTCTGCTTTTGGTATGATACGGAAATGAACAGCGGGGGGCACAGCGGCTACTTCGACTGCTATCCGGAAATTGACCCCCAGGAATTGACTGCGGCACTATTGACGGCCGGCTATCAGGCGATTGCGGATAATTTTCAAAAGGCTCTCACCGAAGGGGAAGGGGATGATTGGGCAGAAACAGATGATGCCTATTACAGTTTCGCTCCTTCGTTGTTTCAGTGTTTGGAAGATTATGTTGAACGAAACAGAGATATTGTTTTTTGAGTAAAAGGCAAATCAGAGGATCATGTGTTGGCAGGGGCACGGCCCGATGAGGTCATCAGGCCCTACGCGCAAGCCACAGAATAAGAAGCGCAAGACCTCAAGTTTGCAGCAACGCCGCGCAGCGGCCGCGCGGAGGCTACCCCACGGTCGCGAATGAACCCCCGTAACTTCTTTCGATACGAGCGCAGGAGGGGAGCTCAAAGAGGGGAACCTAGGTTCCCCTCTTTGCGTCCTCTTTCCGTCTGCTTTCTCCCACGCGGGAGAAAGCGGACCCGCCGGGGGCAAGCAGGCAATTACAAATTTGAAGAAGTTCACCGGGGAAGCCGCTGAAATCCGCTGATTTCAAAAACCCGGCTGACGAACCAGGCTTTCCATGATATAATGGCAGCAAGTCTACTGAAAAGGAGCCATCTACATGGAAAAAACAATTGCCTTCATCGGCGCTGGAAACATGGGCGGGGCCATTGTCCGCGCGGTCTGCCGGGGCCTCGACCCCGCCCAGGTGATCGTCTACACCCCCCACAAAACCACCACAGACGTCCTGGCTGCGGAAACCGGGTGTTGTGTAGCGGAGACAGCCGGTGAAGCGGTCCGCTCGGCCAAGTATGTCATGCTGTGCGTCAAGCCCCAGGTGCTTCCCGGCGTGCTGCGGGATCTGCTGCCTGACTTTCAGGCGGTAAAGGAGCATCAGGTACTGACCTCCATCGCCGCTGTGCTCACGCTGGAGGACCTCTCTGCCCTGCTGGCCGGGGGAGGCGGGCATCTGCCCATTGTGCGGGTCATGCCGAACACACCCGCCGCCATTGGGGAAGGGCTCATCTTCCTGGCCAAGGACGAGCTGGTTTCTGACGAGGACTGTGCGGAGCTGGAACATCTCCTGCGGCCCTGCGGAACCCTCGAATGGACCACAGAACAGTATCTGGACATGGGCACCGCTGTGGCCGGCTGTGGTCCGGCCTTCGCCTATCTGTTCATGGAGGCGCTGGCGGACGGCGGGGTGCAGATCGGCCTGCCCCGCGCCAAGGCCCAGCGCTACGCGGCCCAGATGCTGGCGGGCGCGGCCCAGATGGTGCTGCAAACAGGCCAGCATCCCGGCGCGCTGAAGGACGCGGTCTGCTCTCCCGGAGGCACCACCATTGCCGGAGTGGCAGAGCTGGAAAACCGGGGCTTCCGGGCCGCCGCCGCGCAGGCCGTGGCAGCCGCCTATCGCCGGAGCCTGGAGCTGAAAAAATAAATCTTCCCTTCTTTTTCTTGAACGAACAAGAAGCAAAAAGAACTTCAAACTGTGTTCTATTGCCGTCTGCCAGTAGAACCAGTTTAAAGTTCTTTTGCCTGCTTTTCGTTCAAGAAACGCAGGTTAGATTTCCATAATGACAGGAAGAATCATGGGATTGCGCTTGGTCTTCTTGTAGAGATACGAGGACAGCTCGCTCTTGACCTCGGACTTGATCGAGGCCCAGTCAGTGGTGTGCCGGTACTCACATTCCTGCAATACGTCCGCCGCCAGGGTTTTCAGTTCGTCCATCAGCTCCTCCGACTCTTTCACATACACAAAGCCGCGGGTGATGATGTCCGGCCCGGACAGCACGCTTCCATCCTCGCTGGACATGGACACAACCACCACAATCATGCCGTCCTCCGCCAGATGCTTCCGGTCCCGGAGCACCACGCTGCCCACGTCGCCCACGCCGTAGCCGTCCACCAGCACCTTGCCCGAAGGCACTGTGCCGTTGATGCGGGCGGAATCCCTCGTAAACTCCATCACCTTGCCCACGTCGCTGATGAGGATGTTTCGGGGATCCATCCCCATTTCACGGGCCAGCTTGGCGTGAACCTTCAAATGCCGCTGTTCCCCATGGACGGGCACGAAAAACTTCGGCCGGACCAGGGCGTGGATAATCTTCAGCTCCTCCTGGCAGGCGTGTCCGGAGACGTGAAGCTCCCGT
The DNA here is from genome assembly GCA_022793095.1 of Oscillospiraceae bacterium. Classification (GTDB taxonomy): domain Bacteria; phylum Bacillota; class Clostridia; order Oscillospirales; family Oscillospiraceae; genus JAAWCD01. The sequence goes on from JAAWCD010000075.1 coordinate 7,515, forward strand.
TCCCGCTCGTTGACCACCTCCGCGTCCTTCCGGTACAGCTCGTTGACCACCGTGCCCACGGAATTTTCATTGCCCGGAATGGCGGAGGCGGAGATGATAATCCGGTCCCCCGGCAGAATTTCAATCTGCCGGTGGGTGGAGAAAGCCATTCGGGTCAGGGCGGACATGGTTTCCCCCTGGCTGCCCGTGGTGATGATGCAGACCTTGTTCTTGGGCAGGCTCTTCACATGGGCCAGGTCCACCAGCGTTCCCTCCGGCACGCTCATGTAGCCCAGCTGCGTGGACACCTTCAGCGCGTTTTCCATGCTCCGGCCGGACACCGCCACCTTCCGGCCGTACCGGGCCGCCACGTTGATGACCTGCTGGATGCGGTCCACATTGGACGCGAAGGTGGTGACAATGATTCGCTGGTCACAGCCCTTGAACAGGGCGTCAAAGGACGCCCCCACGCTGCGCTCGCTCTTGGTGTAGCCCGGCCGCTCCACATTGGTGGAGTCGCACATCAGGGCCAACACCCCTTCCTGACCCAGCTGGCCGAAGCGGGCCAGGTCAATCATGCCCCCGGAAACCGGCGTGGGGTCGATTTTGAAGTCGCCGGTGTGGACAATGGTGCCCACCGGGCATTTGATGGCAAAGGCCACCGCGTCCGCGATAGAATGATTGATGTGGATAAATTCCACCGTAAACCGGCCGGCCTTGACCACCTCGCCGGCCTCACAGGTGATGAGGCGGGTCTTGTCCAACAGGCCGTGTTCGTCCAGCTTCAGCTCCACCAGCCCGGCGGTCATGCGGGTGGCGTAAATGGGCGCGTTGATGCTGCGGAGCACATAGGGCAGCGCCCCGATGTGGTCCTCATGGCCGTGGGTCAGGAAGATGCCCCGGATCTTGTCCTCGTTCTTGATGAGGTAGCTGATGTCAGGAATCACCACGTCGATGCCGTACATGTCGTCATCGGGGAATCCCATGCCGCAGTCCACCACAATGATATCCCCGCCGTATTCATACACCGTCAGGTTTTTGCCGATCTCGTTGAGACCGCCAAGGGAAATTACTTTTAACTTTTCTGCCATACTGTCTTTGATACACTCCTTACATTTCTGTGATTATGGCAGCGCGCCCGGCAGAGACCAAAAGAGCATAGAAAAACAAGGCAGGCCGTTTGGGAGCATGGCCCTGTGCCGCCATGCTCCGGACTGGCTCCTGCCGGAACGGATTTCTGCAATGCTGAACTGGTTCTATCTTCATGCGCGTTCGCTGCACATAATTTCTGGCAAGTCGCGTCTGCTCCAGGCAAACCATGCGCCGAGCGGACGGAGCGGATACAGATAGTATACCACAGACAGAGGGAAAAGTATACCCAAATTTTATGTCATCCAATCCTTTCCTCTTGACATTTTCGTTAGACAGTTGTAAAATAAACAAAGACAATTGTCTAATCAAAATTTTTTCCCCGCCCTGCGGCGGAGGAACGCGAAATGGAAAGGAGCTGACGGCAATGTCCAACTATCCGCGGCTGCCCAGCGCGGAGCTGGAGGTCATGCAGGCCCTCTGGTCCGCCCCGGACTATCCCGCTCATTCGGCGGACCTCATGAGCCGCCTGGACCGGGATTGGAAAGCGCCTACGGTGCTCAAGCTGCTCTCCCGGCTGGAGGAGCGGGGGTTCGTCGGACGGGCCAAGGAGGGCCGGGCCAACGGCTACACGCCTCTGGTCCGGCGGGAGGACTATTTGGCGGAGGAAAGCCGGGCCTTTGTCTCCCGCTTTCACGGGGGCTCAGTGTCCTCTCTGGTAGCGACGCTCTGGAAAAACCACGATTTGACGGAAGGAGACCTGGCGGAACTGCGGGCCCTGCTGGAACAGGAGGTGGAGTGAGATGACCGGCGTTTTCACCGACTTTCTCAGCGGCCTGGTAGTGATTACCCTCACCACCGGCGGCTTGACCGCCCTTCTGCTGCTTCTCGCCCCGGCGGCGGCGAAGCGGTTCACCCCCCGATGGCGGTACTGGGTCTGGCTGGCCCTGGCCCTGCGGCTGGCCGTGCCGGTCCACTTCGCCGTCCCCAATCCGCCGGTGGCCTTCACCGTGCCGGCCCTGGCGGAACAGCCCGCGCCCCGGTCGGAGGAGATGCTCGAGGAGCTGGATCTCCCCCAGGAAACGCCGGTTCAGCCGCTGCCCGCCAGCGCTGCCAACGGCGTTTACGCTGGAAATATCTACACCCCCATTCTGGACACCGCGAAAGTGACGGTGGTGGAGGGCGGACAGGTGAAAACCGACTGGACCAAGCAGGTCATTCAATGGCCCGGCCTGCTGTTTCTCCTGTGGTGCGTGGGCGCGGCCGTCACCCTGGGCCGGGAGCTTTTGCGTCATTGGGCCTTCCTGCGGCTGTGCCGCCGGTGGCGGCGGCCCGCGGAGCCGGAATTGCAGGCGGAGTCGGACCGGCGGGCCAAGGAACTGGGGCTGGATGCCGCGCCCCGGCTGTACCGCTGTGCGGCCATTTCCACCCCCATGGTGGCAGGGCTGTTTCATCCGGTGGTTCTTCTGCCGCTGGATGGAACGGATGTCCTCATGGCACTGGACCATGAGCTGACTCATTTGAAGCGGAAGGATTTGTGGTATAAAGCTTTGCTCCTGTGGGTCCGGACGCTCCACTGGTTCAATCCCCTGGTCCGGCTGATGTGCCGCCGGGCGGAAAGCGATTTGGAGCAGTGCTGTGACTACGATTTGCTGCAAGGCCGGACGCTGGCGGACCGGAAGGCCTACGGCGCGGCCCTGCTGGACCAGATGGCGGCGGGCTGCTCCGGCACCCGGCTGACCACCGGCTTTTCCGGCGGGAAACGGGAGGTCATGGCCCGGTTCAAGGCATTGCTGGACACCTCCGCCAAAAAGAAGGGCGGAATCGCCTTGACTTTGGTGGTGCTGGCGGTGGCGCTGGCCGGTGTTGCGGTGGGGTGCTATGGAGCGCCCGGCTATGACAGAAATGCCCAGCAATATCGGAATCCCAAATGGAACATTCAGATGGACGTGCCCCAGGAGCTTTGGGACCAGCTGGAGGTGGTTGAAAAGACCTCGGGCGGAGTGAGGCATCTGTACTTTGTCAGCCGGGCGCTGAAGGAAGCCCTGCCGGATTTTGACCTGTCGGAGGACTATTGGGTTATTCTGTACGGGGGAAAGAAAAATCAGGATTCCTATGCCTATGGGTGCAACCGGCTGGAAGCTGTCCGGGACCGGTATGAGGCGGCGGGGGCCTCAGCGGAGGAGCTGGAAGCGTTGGAGCGGCTTTATGAGGGGGCTCATGCGGCGATGTACAGCGTCGTGGCCAAGGGACAGCACCTGGAGGCATATGACGGCGTGTTCCGCTGTCAGTACGGGGCGCTTGACTTTGAGGTTCCCATTCCGGAATCCCTCTGGGCACAGCTGTTTTGTATATATGGAAACACAGATGAATTCTACTATGTCTCCCTGGTCAGCAGCAAGCTGGCGGGGGCAGTAGAGGACTTTGACCCCGCTGAGGATTACTGGCTCCAGGCCCGGTATTGGACGGGTACGGACGGAGAACGCGTTCGGTCGGTCCATTACGGAACCTGGAATTACCGCTATGAGGTTCCGTTCCTGAAAGACAGCTCTGGGGAGATGTTCGGCCAGATTTCCCTGTACGCCGCGGCGCCGGATGTGTACCGAAGCTTCGTGTTCCACGATTCGGACGGCGGGAGTACAGAGCAGCTGACAGGGGACGCCTACGACCGGAATACAGAGACTTATATTAACTACGACCTAAAGTTCCAGCTAAACATTCCGGCGGAGGTCTACGAGCGGCTGGATATTTATTACACAACGCCGTACAAGTATCAAATTTACGATATGCAATGTATCTACTTTATAGACCGGAGGCTGGCGGAAGGCTTTGACATGGGCAGGGCAGGGAAACACCCAATTAGATATCTGGATGAAAACTACCCTGGCGCTTTGTATCTATGTGTTGATACCAGCCACTATCCTTCGGGGACACAGGAACCGGCGGCCGTATTCGCTGAAATGCCCGGCGAACGCCTCATCAGCGGAACCGACCTGTTTCCCGACGCGGAGAGTATTCCCGTGTACCGGCTGGACGGGACGCAAATCCGCAGCTTCCATCCGGACACCTACGACCGAGAGACGGCCCTTTACACAAACTACAAGCTGAGCTTCCGGCTTTCCATTCCAAACGAGATCTATGACCGGCTGTATATCCACACAGAGGACACACAGGTGGCCATGGTTGGCACAGGGGAAACGGTTTATGCCTCCACGGTGTACTTCCTGGACCGGAGCCTGCTGGACGAGACAAAGCCGGACGTGGAAGACCAGATTTCCAGACTGATTCTAAACCGGGATGTGCTGCTGACAGTGCAGGAGGACCCGGCTGGGGAGGCCCTGTGGGTACAGGGCGTCAGACACTGGACCGGAGAAAACCGGAATCTCTACTGGTTTGGACATTGGGCGGTTTCTCAGCTGTCTCCGCTGAACGGCACGGACCTACGGGAAATTGTACGGCGTCCGGGAAGCGCCGCGCTGGACTGTCCCGACGGGGAATATCGGGCCACAAAGAGCAGCGTCCAATACTACGCGGATGAAAACGCGCTGCTGTTCCTGCCCCTGAGCGAGGGCACGGGGCAGGATGCCTGCATCCTGCCCCTGGCGGAAGATGCGGTGCTCACGCCCATGGGGAACGTGCCGGAGGGTGTGGAGGTCACGCCGGACTATGTGCTCAGCAGCATGGTGGTCCCCGCTTGGTCCTCCTACATACCCACGCTGGCCATCACCGTAAAGAACGGCGAAATCACCGCGCTGGCAGTCAAATAACCTGCTTTTCTTGAACGAAAAGCAGGCAAAAGAACTTTAAACTGGTTCTACCGGGAATAACCAATAGAACACAGTTTAAAGTTCTTTTTTGCTGCTTTTTTCTTTCAAGAAAAAAGCAGGAGCAACAATATCAAAGGAACGCGGAGGGCATGAAGTCTTTAGGGTCCAGGGGTTCGCCGTTGCGGTACATGGCGAAGTGCAGATGGGGGTCCAGTCCGGATTCCGCAATCGCGGTGGAACCCACCGTGCCGATCACCGTTCCGGCGATCACCTCGTCTCCGGCCATAACCTCTACCTCCTCCGACAGGTTGGCGTACACCGTGGAGATGTCGCCGCCGTGGCGGATGGTAATGACCGTGCCCAGCATGCCGTCCTTCTCCACGCTGTCCACCACGCCTTCGGCAGAGGCCATGACCTCCGCGCCCAGGGCGCAGGAGAGGTCAACGCCCTCATGAACCCGCCAGTCTCCCATGGTCTCATCCCGAATCAGGGCGTTGGGCGAAAAGGCGGTGACAGTGGCCCCGTTCAGAGGCCAGACGAAGAGGGCAGGGGCCTCCTTGGATTCCGCCACCTCGTCCATGGTGGTGACGGCGGAGGGCTCCAGCGCGGGCGCTTCCACAGGTTCCAGCGTTTCGGTTTCCTCCGGCGCGGTGGTTTCCGGCGGCGGGGGCGTGGGAGTGGGGTCCACGGCCGGCTTGACCGGCTGGATGGAGGGGGTGACGACCACCTTGGCGGAGCCGTCCACCGGCACAGTCAGTCCGCTGTCCGGCGTGTCAGGGGTGAAGGTCATGGAGTGGAACAGATAATAGCCCGAAATTCCAATTGCGGCGACGCAGAGGAACAGGACTATGTAAAAGCCCTTACCCTCCAGAAATTCGCCGGCTCGCTGTGCGAGTCCGTGTTTTCTCATTTGGTACAACCTCCCGTTGTGTGTTGGGACGAACCCTCGTCCGGTGTACCCATAGTTTGGACGGACTTCCACCGGCTTATACATCCTCTTCCTTCTTTTCTTGCCTTCTTTTCTTGAAAGAAAAGAAGCAAAAGAACTTTAAGCCTTGTTTGATCAATGGCAATGTGCCCAGCGGCGAGGGATTTTTTCGTCTGGCAAACAATTTTCCCGCAGGAATCCTGACGGATTTCAAGGGAAAATTGTGCCGCCCAGGCGGAAAAAGAACCGTCGTTTGGGCATGTTGACATTTATCAAACAAGGCCTAAGCTGGCGATACTGCGGCGGTGCGCTTGAAAGCCTTCTGCCCTTGGGCGGCTGACCCGGTCCAGGGCAAAATTCGACGTTTTTCGCGGGAGATTTGGATGAACATTCCGTAAATCTCCTTGAATATCGGTTGTCACAGCCGCCGGAATGTGCTATGATAGACGTTAAGCCCGTCCAAGAGACGGCTTCACCCGGCAAACAATAAGGAGGATTTATTGGAATGAAAGCTTGGAAACGCGCCTTGGCGGCGCTTTTGGCCGCTGGTCTTCTGGCCGCTGGCCTGTCCGCCTGCAATCAGAAACCAGAGGAGCCGTCCGCAATTGAAAAGGTGTCCGGCTTTGCCCCGGAGACCACGCTTTTTACTGTGGACGGCCAGCCGGTCACTGCTGCGGATTACTGCTATTGGCTGACCTATAACATGGACTATGTGAGCTCCTATATTTACAACGGCGAAGAGCCGGTCTGGACCGACGACGCGGCAGACGGTATGACCGTGGAAGAGTACGTGCGGAACGCGGCTATGGAGACGGCGAAAACCTACCGGGTGGTCACCAACAAGGCCGCCGAGTTCGGCTGTGTGCTGTCGGAGGAGGAAGAGGCCAATTTGGACGAACAAATGTCCAGCATGGTCACTACCTACGGCGACAACGAATGGGAAACCGCCCTGGCGGCAGGTAAGGTCAGCGAGGATATGACCGAGGAGGAGCAGGCCAAGTGGAAGGCAGAAAACGGCCAGATTGCCTACCAGAACGCTCTGGACGCTCAAACCGTGGGCAGCGCGGAGCTACGCACGATTGCCGGCATCTATCAGCTTTACTCCCAGACTCTGCCGGCCAAGCTGTTCGCTGCTGACGGCCCTTACCCCATCACAGAGGAAACCTTCCTGGATTTGGCGGAGGAAGACGGCTACTACAGCTTTAAGCACATTCTGCTTTCCACCATGGACGAGTCCAACCAGCCCCTGGACGACGCGGGCAAGGCGGAAATCCAGACCCGGCTTCAGACGATTCTGGACGGGATTCGGGCCAGCGCGGACCCTGCCGCGGCCTTCGACGAGGCGATGCAACAGAACAGCGAGGACACCGGCCTGGCTTATTATCCTGACGGCTACTTCGCCGCGCCCGGCCAGATGGTGCCCCAGGTGGAGACTGGCGCCAAGGCGCTGGCCATCGGTGAGATCAGCGAGATTGTAGAAAGCGATTTCGGCTATCACATCATTCTGCGGATTCCTACCGCTAACAACGAGGAGAACCGGGCCGCTTATCAGAACGCGCTCTATGAAGAGCTCTTTACCCAGTGGGTGGAGGAAGCCCAGGTGGAGGAGACTGAGGAGCTGACCAACCTGGACCTGAGCACCTATTTCCAGAACTTGACCGCTCTGCGGAAGGAGCTGTACCCAGAGGACGCCGCCGATCCCTCCGAAACCGGGACGCCGGAAACTCCCGCGCCTACCGCAACTCCCGCGCCTACCGCAACTCCCGCAGCCGAATAAACGCGGCAGGAGACTTCCGGTAACTAAGAGCTTATCCGCAAATTAGGACGCACACATCCTGCTTGCATCTTTTTCGCGGCTCTGCGCCATTTTCCCTTGAAATCCGTCAGGATTTCTGCGGGAAAATGGTTTGATCCACAAAAAACCTGACGGCGCAGTCTGCACACGCCTAATTCGTGGATAAGCTCTACGTAAAAGGACCACGCCCCGGCGTGGTCCTTGCTTTTTCCGCACCGTAGGGCCGACCTCATCGGGCCATGCCCCTGTTTTTGCCGTACCGATTCAAGTGCTAACATGTAGGGCGGGGGCAAGCCCCCCCCCCGCCCTACGTGCGGCGCCTCAGAATCGGTCTTGCAAAGACACAGGGCAGATGGCAGGAAAAGCCCGCGCCTCAAATGAGGCGCGGGCTTTGTTTTTTCTTCGCGCAAGGCCAAGCTTAAAGTTCTTTTCGGTTCCTTTTCTTTCAAGAAAAGGAACTTACGCCTCCGCCATGGCCTTTGCTTCCGCGATGGCCTTTTCCTGGGCGGCCGGCGGGCAGTCCTCGTAGCGCACAAAGTGGAACGTGAAGGAGCCCCGGCTTTGGGTCATGGCCCGCAGGTCAATGGCGTAGCTCGTCATCTCCGCCATGGGCACTTCCGCCGAAATCACCTGGTCGCCGTCGTCCGTGGGGTCCATTCCCATCACACGGCCCCGGCGCTTGTTCAAATCGCCGATGACATCGCCCATGTAGCTGTCAGGTACCGTAACCTTCAGCTCGCCCACAGGCTCCAGCAGCACCGGAGACGCCTCGGGCAGCGCCGCCTTGTAGGCAATCTGAGCCGCCGTCTTAAACGCAATTTCCGAAGAGTCCACCGGATGGTAAGAGCCATCATACAGCGTGGCCTTCAGGTTGACCATGGGATACCCCGCCAGCACGCCATGGACGCAGGCTTCCCGCAGTCCCTTTTCCACCGCCGGGAAGAAGTTCTTGGGCACAGCGCCGCCAACCACCCGCTCGCAGAACTCCATTTCCTCCTGCTCGCCGGGCTCAAACTCAATCCACACGTCGCCAAACTGGCCGCTGCCGCCGGTCTGCTTCTTATGCCGGCCCTGCTTGGCCACCTTTTTCCGGATCTTCTCCCGGTAAGCCACTCTGGGCTCATCCAAAACCGTCTCCACACTGAAACGGCTCTTCAGCTTGGACACCAGCACGTCAATCTGAATGTCGCCCGCGCCGGAAATCACCATCTGATGGGTCTCCGCGTTGTTGACCACCGTAAAGGTGGGGTCCTCTTCATTCAAACGGTACAGGCCCTGGGCCACCTTGTCATCCTGGCCCCGGGTCTTGGGCGCAATCGCCTTGGAATAGCAGGGCTCGGCAAAGGGAATCCCTTCCAGCTTGATAAACTTCCGGGTGTCGCAGAGGGTATCCCCGGTCTTCACCTTATCCATCTTGCCGATGGCGCCGATATCGCCGCAGGTCAGCTCCTTGACCTCCTCGTTCTTCTTGCCCTTCATCACATACAGCCGGCCCAGCTTCTCGTTGGCGCCGGTGGTGGCGTTCACCAAGGTCATATCCGAGGTCAGGCTGCCGGAAAGCACCTTGACAAAGGAGAACTTGCCGTACTGGTCGGCCACGGTCTTAAACACAAAGGCAGTGGGCACAGCGCCGGGAGAAACAATGAACTCCGTAGGCTCCCCGTCCTTGTTCTCGCCGGTCTCCGGCGCGGCCTGGGTGGGATTGGGCAGCAGGTCCACAATGGCGTTGAGCAGGGCGGTGGTGCCCAGACCGGTCACAGAGGAGCCGCAGAACACCGGCACCAGGGACAGGTCCCGCACGCCGGTCTGGAGGCCCTGGATGACCTCGGCGTAGGTGAACTCCTCGCCGCCGAAGTACTTGTCCATGAACTCCTCGCTGGTCTCGGCCACGGACTCCATCAGCTTGTCATAGAGCTCCTCCACCACGGAAACCTTATCCTCGGGCACGGGAATCTCCACCCGCTTGCCCTTCTGCATCTCATAGGCCCGCTTGTGGAGCACGTCCACAATGCCGGTGACCTTCTTGCTGCCGTCCCAGATGGGCACGACCAGGGGCGCGATATTCTTGCCGAACTTCTCCCGCAGGGTGTCGAAGGCGGCGTTAAAGTCAACATTGTCCTCGTCCATCTTGGAAATGTAGATGATTCGGGGCATCTTCCGCTCGTTGAGGTACTTCCAGGCTCGCTCCGTGCCCACGGACAGGCCGCCCTTGGCCGCGCAGACCAGAATACCCGCGTCCGCCACCCGGAGGCACTCCATGACCTCGCCGGCGAAGTCGAAGTTGCCCGGAGAATCCAGCACGTTAATCTTACAGCCGGTGTACTCCACCGGCGCCACAGCCGCAGAAATAGAAATCTGACGCTTGATTTCCTCAGCGTCGAAATCGCAAACGGTGTTGCCCTCAGAAGGCTTGCCCATGCGGTCCAGGGCGCCAGTCATATACAGAAAGCTCTCCACCAGGGAGGTCTTTCCGTTTCCACCGTGACCCAGCAGACAGACATTGCGGATATTTTGCACGGAATAGCTCATACTCGTTTTCTCTCCTTACGTATTGGGATCGACACTTCAGCCGCACTGCCCATGGGCAATGCCGTCATTGGTCATTATACATCAACCCCGCCCGGATTACAACCGAAAGTTTCGAGCATTTGAACAAAGTTTTTTCCATTCTCCCGGTTTTCCTCGAAATCCCGTGGAGCAGCCCTTTCCACCCTTGTCAAAACCGCACAAAATCACGCCCTTCCCTCTGTGTCCGCACTCCAAAAAATGGGGGTAAAATCAGGGGAATTCCGGTTGCAAGGCAGATTCCCGCCCTCTCGGTAACGTTTTCACCCGAGAAGGCGGCTCCCATGACAAAAGCGCGGAAAAAGTACAGGGTTTCGGTTGCTTTTTCTCGTGCATGGAGGTATAATCGTTTTGTGCATGTTTTCGTGTTTCCGGGTTATCGGAACGCACCTGTATATGTCATTCAAAAAATATGGAGGTAAAACATCATGAACAAGGAAATCTATGTCGTCAACTGCTGCCGTACCGCAGTGGGCTCCTTCCAGGGCTCCCTGGCCAACACGCCCGCGTCCGACCTGGGCGCTGTGGTGGTCAAGGCCGCGCTGGAGCGGGCCGGCGTGAAGCCGGAGCAGGTGGATGAGCTGATGTTCGGCTGCATCCTCACCGCCGCTCAGGGCCAGAACCCCGCCCGGCAGGTTGGCGTCAAGGCTGGTCTCCCCTATTCCGTTCCCGCCTACACCGTGGGCATGGTCTGCGGCTCCGGCATGAAGTCCGTCATCGAAGGCGCCCGCGCCATTCTGGCCGGCGACGCGGACATCATCGTGGCCGGCGGCACGGAGAACATGACCATGGCTCCCTACGCGGTGCCCACCGCCCGCGGCGGCGCCCGGATGTTCAACACTCAGATGGTGGACACCATGGTCAACGACGGCCTGTGGGACGCCTACAACAACTACCACATGGGCACCACCGCTGAGAACATCTGCGACGTGTGGGGCATCACCCGTGACGAGCTGGACGCCTTTGCCGCCAGCTCCCAGCAGAAGACCGAGGCGGCCCAGAAGGCCGGCAAGTTCGAGGACGAAATCGTCCCCGTCATGGTCAAGAAGAAGAAGGAAATGGTGGAGTTTAAGGTGGACGAGTTCCCCAAGGCCGGCGTGACCACCGAAAGCATCGCCAAACTGAAGGGCGCGTTCCCCGTGGGTCCTGACGGCGTGGAGGACGAGATTGTCCATACCTTCGAGCTGACCGGCGTTCACGAGGCGGACACCAAGAAGCACGAGAAGCGCGTCACCGCGGCCAACGCCTCCGGCATCAACGACGGCGCCGCCGCCATCGTGCTGGCCTCCGGCGAGGCGGTTGAGAAGTACGGCCTGAAGCCTATGGCCAAGCTGGTCAGCTGGGGCCAGGGCGGCGTGGATCCCAAGATCATGGGCGTCGGCCCTGTTCCCGCCTCCCGCAACGCCATGGACAAGGCTGGCCTGAAGATTGAGGATATCGACCTGGTGGAGGCCAACGAGGCCTTCGCCGCTCAGTCCATCGCCGTGGCCCGTGAGCTGAACTTCGACATGAGCAAGGTCAACGTCAACGGCGGCGCGATTTCCATCGGCCACCCTGTCGGCGCATCCGGCGCCCGGATCATCGTCACCCTGCTCCACGAGATGCAGAAGCGGCCCGAGGCCAAGCGCGGCCTCGCCACCCTGTGCATCGGCGGCGGCATGGGCGTTGCCACCATCTTTGAGAAGTGCTGATTCGCTTTCTCTGCCTGGGCGGGTATCCCCCGCCCAGGCAGCAAATAAATCTTCGGGAGGTAATTTTACATCATGGCTAAAATCACATCTATTTCTGAAGCCGCCGCCCTCGTCAAGGACGGGATGAGTATTATGGTGGGCGGCTTTTTGGGCTGCGGCGCGCCGGACAAGCTCATGCACGCCCTGTCCCTGTCCGGCGTGAAGGACCTGACCATCATCTGCAACGACGGCGGCCTGCCCGGCGGCCGGCTGCTGGGCGTCCAGGAGCTGATTCATAACGGGCAGGTCAAGCACCTCATCGCCACCCACATCGGCATGAACAAGGAAGTGGGCCAGATGATGAACGAGGGCAAGCTGAAGGTCACGCTGGTTCCCCAGGGCTCCCTGGCGGAGAAGATCCGCGCCGGCGGCTACGGCCTGGGCGGCGTGCTGACCCCCACCGGCCTGGGCACCCCCGTGGGCGTGGGCGCTGAAGACGCCTCCGGCACCGGCAACAAGGAGTCCATCGTCATTGACGGCAAGGAATACCTGCTGGAGCGGCCCATCCGCGCCGACATTGCCTGCATCTACGGCTCTGTGGCCGACAAGTACGGCAATGTGAAGATCCACGGCACGGCCCGCAACTTCAACACCGTGATGGCTACCGCCGCCGGCACCGTCATTTGTCAGGCCGACGAGGTCGTCGAGATGATTGACCCCGATGAGGTCCTGATCCAGGGCGTTCTGGTGGACTATATTGTGGGAGGTAAGAACTAATGGAAAAGGGAATGATTAAGGCCTTTATCGCCAAGAGAGCCGCCAAGGAGTTCAAGGATGGCGATTTTGTCAATCTGGGCATCGGTCTGCCCACCATGATCCCCGCTTATCTGCCTGAGGACGTTCACGTCATCCTGGAGGCCGAGCTGGGCATGGCCGGCGCGGGCACCAAGCCTGAGATCAATGACTTCAACGTCTGCGACGCGGGCGGGTCCTCCTCCTCCGTGGCGGTCGGCGGCGCGTTCATTGACTCCGCCACCTCCTTCGGCCTGATTCGCGGCGGCCACGTGAACGCCACCGTTCTGGGCGCGCTCCAGGTGGACGAGAAGGGCAACCTGGCCAACTGGATTATCCCCGGCAAGATGGTGCCCGGCATGGGCGGCGCCATGGACCTGTGCGCCGGTGCCAAGAAGGTCATCGTGGCCATGGAGCACACTCAGAAAGGCGCTCCCAAGATTCTGAAGGAGTGCACCCTTCCCCTGACCACTCAGACCTGTGTCACCAAAATCATCACTGAGATGTGCGTGCTGGAGGTCACTCCCGAGGGTCTGCTTATGACCGAGATCAACCCCGAATTTACCGTCGAGCAGGTCCAGGAGGCCACGGAGGCCACGCTGAAGATTTCTCCCGACCTCAAGAATATGTGCTGATTCCAGACATTCTGGATGAAAAAAGGGATTCCGGCAAAGCCGGAATCCCTTTTTAGGTATCAGCCAGGGGTGTAGCCCTTGCTGGTGTCAATCACGACGGTATTGTTCGCGCCGTCCCAGTCAACGCCAAAGTCGAAGGCGGAGCCCAGGTCCCGGAGCTTGAAGTAGTTGTTGCCGCCAATGTTGTAAGCCTCCAACGCCACCTCCGCGCCGTTAAGCAGGATTTTGGAGTCGGTGGGCCGGAAGGATTCAACGTTCCCGTTCCCAACCGCCAGCTCACCGCCCACGGCGGTGTAGGGCTGGCCGGAAATCAGAGAAATGGCGTTGGCCGTGGCGTCCCAGGAAACCTCAAACTGCTTGGCGGAGCCGTTGAGGGCCATGGCCAGGTCCCGCAGCTTGAAGTAGTTGGCCCCGTTGATGTTGTAGGCGTCAAAGGCCACGTTCGCGCCGTTGACCAGCACCGTGGAGGCGGTGGGGACGATGTGGAAGTCGGTCTCCTGGCCGCCGGGCTCGATCTGGCCAGGATTGGCGGGAGTCCCTGGCCCTAGGCCAGCGGGGGTGTAGGAGTTGTAGTGAATGTTGGCTGTGCTCGGGATGCTGGCGTTATCGCTAATCTGGATTTTAGCCCATTGTTCCGCAGTACCCTCATAATAAATATCGGTCAGAGAATCACAGCTTGTAAAAACATAATCACAAATATAAGTAACATTGACGGGAATGCTGATGCTGGTCAAATTGGAGCAGCGTTCAAAGGTGCCGCTTTCCAGCCGGGTCACGCCGCCGGGAATATCAAAGCTGGCCAAATTATGGCATCCAGCAAAGGCGTATGGTCCGATGGCAGTTAAGTTAGAGCTAGCGTCAAGATAAATCCCCCACAGTTCAGAATCAGTAAAGGAAGCTGTCCCAATCGTGGTCAGAGAGGAGGGGAGAGAGACAGAAAGGAGGCTGCTATTGCCTGCAAAAATACGATCACCCAGGCGGGTCACGCCCTCCTCAATGACCGCAACTTCCGTCGAAGCATGTGCATACATCAGCCAAGGGGTATCTGCACCGCTTTCATAGTCCGCCGTGGAGCCGGAGCCGATAATGTACAGCACTTTGCTTACCTCCTCAAAATACCAGGAGGTATTTTCCCCGCAACTGTTGATTGGAATGAGATTGGGATCCTCTCCCAGCTGGTAGGTGTTGGAATTCAGGAACCGGAACGCGCCGGGTGTTCTTTCATTGGCACGGTTCACGAAGTCCTCGGCGGCGGAACCAGGCTCACCATAGACAACAATAGGCTTGGTCATACTGTTCAGTGCATCACCAAAGAGGTCGCCGATTTCCGTCACAGTGGAGCTAATACGGACGCCCTTCACGCAGGTAAAAGGCGCGAAAGCAAGGCTGTCAATTCCCGTGATGCCGCCCGACACGTCGATGTATCTGGCGTCCTCGAACACATCCGGTGGAATCTGACTGGTGGCGGATGTAATTGTGCCTTTTCCGTCAAATTCCAGCACGCCGTCCGCGCCGTCGGTGCCCGCGTCCATAAGCCAGTACACGCCTCCGCTCAGCGCTCCGGACCGGTCGGCGAAGGCCGGGACCGACAGCGCCATACAGACCGTCAGGGCCAGAAACAGGGATAAAAACCGCTTTTTCATACTGTTCGTCCTCTCTTTTTGGCTTTCAGTTGCTGTGCTGAGTGGCCTAATCACTCGTACAGGGCCGTAGGGCGCTTGCAACACCCTGCGGCCTGCCGCTATTTATGTTTCCATGGCAATTTTACCCGATATCCCACAAAATTGCAAGAGCTTTTCCGGCAAAAAAGAGAAGGACCGCCCAAATGGGCGGTCCTTTTTGCACTGAGGGGCAGAGACAAGGGGGGTGCGGCCCGATGAGGTCATCGGGCCCTACGCAGGGTGGCCTGGAACCGCAGGCTTTCCCAAGGGCAAGGCACTCCTTGATCCCCGCCGCAGTACGCCAGCTTAAAGTTCTTTTGCCTACTTTTCTTTCAAGAAAAGCAGGGTTCTTTTTGCTTCCTTTTTCTTTTAAGAAAAAGGAAGGGCGTTCCGCACGACGCGGGCGCAGCGGGGGCAGAGCTCAGGGTGCTCCGCGTCTTCGCCCACATGCCCGTCGTGGTTCCAGCAGCGCACGCACTTGGCCGCCTCGCTCAGCTTTACCGCAATCGTGCAGGGCACCAGGCAGTCCTCCGCCCGCTCGCCCTCGATGGCTTCCGTCACCACCGCTGCCTTGGACACGATGCACAGCGCAGCCAGATCTGCGCTCCGCAGAAGCTCCGCGTCCGCCCCGGCAACGGAAACCGTCACCTCCGTGTCCTGAGCCTTCTTGAACACACCGGCATTCCGGGCGTTCTCCAGCGCCTTGTTCACCGCGTCCCGCACGGAAATCAGCTTGTCCCAGCGCGCCTTATCCGCCTCCGGCAGAGCCAGCGCCGCCTCATAGCCCGGCATGTCGTTGAGCAGTACGCTCAGCGCCTCGTCATCCTTCCGGTGGGGCATGGCCGCCCAGATTTCATCCGACGTAAACGCCAGAATGGGCGCCAGCATTCGAGTCATGCCGTCCAGAATGGTGAACAGCACGGTCTGAGCCGCCCGGCGCTCCTGAGAATCCGTGCCCTCGCAGTACAGCCGGTCCTTGATGACATCCAAGTAGAGATTGGACATGTCCACCACGCAGAAGTTGTAAATCGCCCGGTACACCCCGTGGAACTCGTACCGGTCATAGGCCTCCCGGACCGCCTTCACCAGCTCGTTATAGCAGTGCAGGGCAAACCGGTCCAAATCGGCAAGCTGGTCATAGGCCACCGCGTGCCGGTCCGGGTCAAAGCCCTCCAGGTTGCCCAGCATATACCGCGCGGTGTTCCGAATCTTCAGATAGGCCTGGCTGAGCTGCTTCATGATATCCTTGGAAATCCGCATGTCCTGGGTGTAGTCGGCGGAGGACACCCACAGCCGGAGCATGTCCGCGCCGTAGTCCTTGATGATCTCCTCCGGCGGCATGGCGTTGCCCAGAGACTTGTGCATGGCCCGGCCCTCGCCGTCCACGGTCCAGCCGTGGGTGATGATCTGCTTGTAAGGGGCCGCGCCCTTCATGGCGATGGAGGTCAGCATGGAGGACTGGAACCAGCCACGGTACTGGTCGCTGCCCTCCAGATAAACGTCAGCGGGGAAATGGAGCTCCTCCCGCTGGTCCACCACAGCGGCATGGGTGGAGCCGGAGTCAAACCACACGTCCATGATGTCGGTTTCCTTGGTGAAGTGGCCGTGTCCACAGGGACACTTGGTTCCGGCGGGCAGAATCTCGGCGGCGTCATGGGTGTACCAGGCGTTGGAGCCCTCTTTCCGGAACAGCTCGGACACGGCTTCGATGGTCTCCTTGGTCACCAGCTCCTTGCCGCACTGCTCACAGTAGAAAATGGGAATGGGCACGCCCCAGTTGCGCTGGCGGCTGATGCACCAGTCATTGCGCTCGGAAATCATGGAGGTCATCCGGTCCTTGCCCCATTCCGGCTTCCACCGGATGCCGTCGCAGGCGTCCACAGCCGCCTTCTTGATGGCGTCCACGGAGCAGAACCACTGCTCCGTGGCCCGGTAGATGATGGGATGCTTGCAGCGCCAGCAGTGGGGGTAGGAGTGAGTGATTTTCTCCTTGGCCAGCAGGGCGCCGCAGGCCTCCAGGTCGTCCACCACCATGTCGTTGCCCTTGGCGTAATACTGTCCGTTATAGCGTTCATCCGTCATAATGCCCTTGGCGTTCACGGGCACGGGGGTGCCGATGTGGGTGAGACCGGCCTTGTCGTACTGGCCGCAGATGTTGAAGTCGTCCGCGCCGAAGCCGGGGGCAGTGTGAACGCAGCCGGTGCCCGCGTCCAGGGTGACGTGGTCGCCGTTGAGGATGACGGAATCCCGGTCGAACAGGGGGTGCGTGGAGGTCATCAGCTCAAATTCGCTGCCCTTCAGGGTGGCGAGGACCTTGCACGCCGCGTAATCCAGCCCCGCGGCCTTACAGACGGACTCAGCCAGGCCCTGGGCCAGAATATAAACCTCCCCGTTGGGCGCCTGGAGAAGCACATAGTCCAGGCTGGCGTTGAGAGAGATAGCCATATTGCCGGGGATGGTCCAGGGGGTGGTGGTCCAGATGACGAAATAGAGCTTGCTCAGGTCACAGTACTGGCTGAGCTTGCCCTTGTCGTCCTGGACGGCGAATTTCACAAAGATTGTGACGCAAGGGTCATCGGCATACTCGATTTCCGCCTCTGCCAGCGCGGTTTCATCGTGGGGGCACCAGTAGACGGGCTTCATGCCCTTGTAGATATAGCCCTTCTCCGCCATTTTGCCGAAAACCTTGATTTGCTCGGCCTCGAATTCCGGCTTGAGGGTGAGATAGGGGTGGTCCCAGTCGCCCAGCACGCCCAGGCGCTTGAACTCACTGCGCTGGGTGTCCACGAAATTCATCGCGTATTCCCGGCATTTCTCCCGGAACTCGGCCACGGTCAGCTCGTCCCGCTTGACCTTTTTGTCCTTGAGGATGGCGGACTCGATGGGCAGGCCGTGGGTGTCCCAGCCGGGAATATAGGGGGCCTGGAAGCCGGTCATATTCTTGTACTTGACGATAAAATCCTTGAGGATTTTGTTCAGGGCGGTGCCGATGTGGATGTGGCCGTTGGCGTAGGGCGGGCCGTCGTGGAGCACGAAGCGGGGCTTGCCCTCGTTGCGCTCCATCATCTTCTGATAGAGCTCCTTGTCGTAGAAGGCCTGGAGCATGTCCGGCTCCCGCTTGGGCAGGCCGGCCCGCATGGGGAAATCGGTCTGGGGCAGGTTCATGGTCTTGTTGTAATCCATGGGTGGGTTCCTCCTGTGTTTTTTGTATATTTATTTTTAATATGAGATATTTTCTCTTCTTTTTCTTGAAAGATTGAACGACACTTGCTTTTGCGTAGCAAAAGCTTAGAGCCTATCCCAAAATAATCCGCGCACAGCTAGCTTGCATATTTTCCGCTGTGCCGCGTCGATTGGACTTGAAATCCGTCAGGATTCCTACGTCCAATCGCCTTGCCCAGCAGAAAATCTGCTGCGCTATCTGCACACGC
>JAAWCD010000076.1 GCA_022793095.1 Oscillospiraceae bacterium
GCGGATTTGCGAGCCAAAATCGCTGTTGGCAAGGCAAAAAAGCGCAGGAATACTGGATGTATTTCAAGCTTTTTTAACGATGCCAACGGCCATTTTGGCCGCAAGGACGCGCGCTTGAGGCTATTGGTACAGCTTCTTAAAGTCATGAAGGAGTGATGTGGATGATCCGACACCGTATCCTGGTGCTCAACGGCGCGAATATGAACACACTGGGAAAGCGAGACACTGGCGCCCTGGGAGAAAACACGCTGGACGCCATCATGGACCGGCTGACCGCTTACGCGGCGGAGCGGGGAACCGGGCTTACCTGCGTGCAGAGTAACTCCGAGCGGGAGCTGATGGAGCTGATTCAGTCCGCAGAGCAGTCCTATGAGGGCATCCTGTTTAATCCCGGCTCCTTTGGACACTACAGCATCGGACTGCGGGAGGCCATCGACGCCTCGCTTATCCCCTGTATTGAGGTTCATCTGGCCAACTTCTTCCGAAAACCGGAAAATCGTTCCGTCCTGGCGGCCAGCTGCCGGGGCATTGTCTGCGGCTTCGGCGCGGACAGCTATCAGACCGCGTTGGACGGTTTGCTGCATATCTTGACCTGACCCTGGGCCTTGCCTGAAAAATGGCCCGGTCCCGTTCTCTTTGCGCTTGAACTATTTTAAATGGCGCTTCGCGCCGTCATACAAGGAGGATCACTATGAAACTGACCAAAAGGATCTCCGCGCTGCTCCTGGCTGGCTCTCTCGCCCTTCTGACCCTCGCCGGCTGCGGCGGAAAGGACACCCCTCCCGCCACCAATCCCCCCGCCACCAATCCCCCCGCCCCCAGCACCTCCGCGCCCCCGCCCGCCGCAACCGGCAGTGGGGACGGCATGACCCTCACCACTGAGAATCAGACCTATGTGCTCTCCACCCAGGGCGTGGACACGGCCGTGTACACCCGCGTCAGCGCCTTCGTGGATGTGGCCGCGCCCCTGCTGGGCAGCAACACCATTGCACATCGTCACTAAGGCGGAGGGCTCCTTCGGCATGGACGGAGCCACCGACCTGCTGGACTGCCTGGGCGTGACCTGGGACGACATTGACGCCTGGGGCGGTTCCCACACCCACATCGCGCCCACCACCATGGCGGACCTGCTCAAGGAAGGCCAGGCGGATGTGTCCATCGACGTCATTTCCATCGGTCAGGCCGCCTTTACGGAGCTGTGCCTCACCTCTACCATGCACGTCATCGAGCTGGCCCCCGAAACCCGGGCCGCCATGAATGAGAAGGGCTATGTCAGCATGACCATGCCCGCCAACAGCTGGAACGGCCAGACCGAGCCGGTGGAGACCATCTGTGGCTGCGAATCCCTGGTGGTGGCCAAGGACGTGCCCGACGATGTGGTTTACATGTTCACCAAGGCGCTGTGTGAGAACAAGGAATACATGGTTTCCGTGGTGCCTGCCATGGACAGCTTTGACCCTTCCATCGCCTGGCAGCCCAACTTCTGCGGCATTGAGCTGCACCCCGGCGCGGCTCAGTACTTCCGCGACGCCGGCTACATGGACTGATTCTTTTTCCGGAAGGAAAAGGAATCCAAAAGAACTTCAATTTCGCTCCTTCGTGCGTTGTAATTCCTGGACCTCTGCCCGGTAATGAAACAAGGGCTTCCTTGGGAAAGCGTATGAGAAGCGGCAGGTTGAACAAGCCGGGTCAGAAGCAAGTCCTTTTGACCCGGCCGCTTTTTAAGCGCCTGTGCCATCCGCTCTGTGTGCACAGGTCCTGTGAAAGGGGAGAAGGAGTATGACAGAAGGCAAATCAAAGCTGGACAAATTCGTTCAAATTCTGCTTTATATCATCGGCGCGGTCTGGTTTCTGGTACAGATCAATTTTTCCTTTTTTAATCCGATCAACCCCATGACCATCGCACCCATCTTCCTCAGCTTCGGCCTGGCCATCGTGTTCCTGGTCAAGCCCTTCCCAGGCAGTAAAAAATATCCCGCTCTCCGCATCCTGGACTTTGCGGTGCTGGCCCTGTGCGTGCTGGTCTCGGTCTATTACTTCATCGAGCAGAAGCGTATCATCACCCGAATCCCCCACATCGGTGTTGTGACCACGATGGATATCGTGGTGGTCCTCCTCCTGCTGGAGGCGGTCCGGCGGGTCATCGGCCTGAATCTGCTGGTGTTTCTGGTGATCTTCCTGGCCTACTGCGTGGCCGGTCCTGTGCTGCCCGGCGTGCTGCGGTTTACCGGCTTCAACATGAACCAGTTCACCGGGGGCATGACGCTCACCGGCAACGGCGTGTTTGGCACGCCATTGAGCACCACCGCCAGCTACATCTTCTACTTTGTCCTCTTCGGATCCCTTTTCGCCGCCTGCGGCGGCGGGCAGGTCCTCATTGATATCGGCATGCGGGCCAGCAGGCCCGACGGAGGCGGTCCAGCCAAGGCGGCTGTTCTCTCCTCCGGACTGATGGGCATGGTCTCCGGTTCCGCCGTGGCCAACGTGACCACCACCGGCGGCCAGATTATGCCCCCCATCATGGGCGTGGGCGCCTTCATCATGGCTGAGCTGCTGGGCATCAGCTATATGGAAGTGGCCATGTCCGCCATCATCCCCGCTCTTTCCTACTTCGGCTGCGCCCTTTTGATTGTGACCTTCCTGGCCAAGCGGCGGTTCTACCTCCACCCGGAAAAGGTGGTCCCCAAGGAAGACCTGATGTTCCAGACCGAGCCCATCCTGCCCCGGCTGTTTCTGCTGCTGCCCGCCGTCCTCCTGATTGTCATGGTCATGAGCGGCCAGTCCCTGCGGATGTCCGCCATTTACAGCATCATCGCTGTGGTGGCGCTCAACTTCTTCAACCCCAAGCGGCTGGGCCCCAAGGCCATGTTTGAGGCCTTTATCGACGGCATCCAGCAGTGCGCCGACATCGCCATTCCCGTGGCCTCCTGCGGCATCGTCATCGGCGTGGTGGTGCAGTCCGGCCTTGCCAACAAGCTGGCCTCTCTGGTCTCCTCCGTGGGCAACGGAAGCCTGCTGCCCGCCCTTCTGCTGACCATGGTTTGCTGCCTGCTGCTGGGCATGGCCATGCCCACCGCCGCGGCCTACCTCATCTCCGTGACCCTGTTCGCCTCCGCCCTCGTGCGGCTGGAGCTGCCCTTGATCTGCGCTCACATGTTCTGCTTCTACTTTGGCGTTATGGCTCAGATCACGCCCCCTGTGTGCCTGGCCTCCTTTACCGCCGCTGGCATCGCCAAGGCAAATTCCTGGAAAACCGGCTGGAACGGCTTCCTGTACGCCTCCGTGGCCGTACTGGTGCCCTTCGCCTTCTGCTATGAGCCTGCTTTGCTGCTCAAGGGCACGCCGATGGAAACCGCTGTCGCGGCGGTCTCCCTCTTCATCGGCTGCTACGCCCTGGCCGCCTCTGCCGCCGGATTCCTGATTGCCCCCCTGAATCTGCCCATGCGGATTCTGCTGGCCGTGGGCGCCATGGGGTGCATCATTCCCGGAACTGTCACCGGCCTCATTGGCATCGCCGTGCTGGTCCTGGTCGGACTCTACGGCATCCGGATGAAAAAGCTCCATCAAACGCAACAGCCCGCCAAAGTGGAATAGTACATCAGCCAAGGCCCCGGACACCTGTCCGGGGCCTTCAGGCTGTCGAGAAACTCGACAGCCTGAAGCTGATTTCGTCATTCTGACGAAATCAGTCGCCTGCGGGCGGGTGACTGCACGCGAAAGCGGGGGACTCCGTCCCCCCTTTCACACTATCCCCCCACTCTAAGCCCGGGCAGTTTTGTCATCCTATTTTTAATTTCCTCTTTTTCGACAAGCTGAAGGCCCCGGACACCTGTCCGGTGCCTTTCCGCGCAATCAGGCTCAGGAGGGGCTCCGTTTCGCGCGCCACTCCTCCGCGCGGCGCATAAAGGTGGTTCGGGACACCCCCAGCTGTTTCCCCGCCTGAACCGCGCTGACGCGCCCGGCCCACCAGTCCAGCGCCAGCGCCTCAAAGGCATCCGGCATGGGGATGCGGGCCCGGCCAAACCGGACCCCCTTCTCCTTGGCCGCCGCGATGCCCTCCGCCTGACGCTGGCGGATCAGCTCCCGCTCCGTCTGAGCCACATAGCTGAGGAGCTGGAGCACAATATCCGCCACCAGAACGCCGGTGAGGTCCCGTTCCGCCCGTGTGTCCAGCAGCGGCATGTCCAAGACCACAATGGCGACCCCCTTTTCTTTGGTCAGGCTGCTCCACTGCTCCAGAATTTCCGTATAGTTCCGGCCCAGACGGTCGATGCTCTTTACCACCAGCACATCCCCGCTCCTGAGCATCCGCGTCAGTTGGAGGTACACGGGACGTTCAAAGTCTTTTCCAGACTGCTTTTCCACCACAATACGTTCCGCCGGTACGCCGAATTCCTCCATGGCCATCAGCTGCCGGTCCTCCTTCTGGCCCCTGGTGGACACGCGGACATAGCCATATGTTTTCGCTGACATTCCAGTTTCCTCCTTTAGATTGAGTAGAATATCATTTTAATCGAAAACAACCGGCCCCGTATATGCGGTATTTTCAGGGGTTTCCCGGCATCCCAGCCATGAATGGCTTGCCACAGAGCGGCAAGTTTGCTATAATAAAGTCAATTTTTTAATCTGCTGTCATCGAGGGTTGCTCATGAAATTTACAAAATGGAATCCAGCCGCCCCAAACATGGATGCCTGGAGGCGCATGACCGGGGCCGGCTTCACCCCGCTGGTTGCCGCCGTGCTCTGCGCCAGAGGTCTGGATACCCCGGACAAGGCCGGAGCCTTCCTCTCCTGCGGGGAAGGCCAGCTCCTGCCGCCGCTGGGTATGGCGGACATGGACCGGGCCGTTGCCCGAATCGGGCTGGCCCTGGAACAAAAGGAAATCATGGCCGTTTACGGAGATTATGACGTGGACGGCATTACCGCTACCTGCCTCCTCACCTCCTTCCTGCGGTCCCAGGGGGGAGCCGTCATCCCCTACATCCCGGACCGGATCGAGGAGGGGTACGGACTGAACGACGAGGCGGTCCAGACCCTGGCCGGTCAGGGCGTCACCCTGATTATAACGGTGGACTGCGGCATCACGGCGGTCCATGAGGTGGAGTTTGCCGCCTCCCTGGGGGTGGATGTGGTGATTACCGACCACCACGAGTGCAAGGAGCGCCTGCCCGCTGCCGCCGCGGTGGTGGACCCCTGCCGGGGAGACTGCCCTTACGCCTTCAAGGATCTGGCCGGCGTGGGGGTGGCCCTCAAGCTGGCCCTGGCCCTGGCCGGTCCGGCGCGGCAGGCGGAGCTTATCGAGGAGTACGCCGACCTGGCTGCTATCGGCACGGTGGCCGACGTGATGCGGCTGGTGGGGGAGAACCGGACCATTGTCAAGCTGGGCCTGGAGCGGCTGTCCCACACCAGCCGGCCGGGTCTGGCCATGCTCCTGCGGGAGGCGGGGCTGGAGGGGAAAGAGCTGACCTCGGTTTCCATCGGCTACACCCTGGCCCCCAGAATTAACGCCTCCGGCCGGATGGGCTGCGCGGGGCTGGCGGCGGAACTGCTGCTCACCGGCGACCCGGTCCGGGGGGAGGCCCTGGCGCAGGAGCTGTGCGCCCTGAACCGGGAACGGCAGGCGGTTGAACAGGAAATCTACAGCCAGTGCCTGGAGCGGCTGGACGCCTGCCCAACCGGGGAGCGGTCTGCCTTGGTGTTTGCCGACGGGCAATGGCACCAGGGGGTAGTGGGCATCGTGGCGTCCCGCCTCAGCGAGAAGTTCGCCTGTCCCACCTTTATGATCTGCGTTCACGACGGCAAGGGGAAGGGCTCCTGCCGGTCCTATGGGGGATTCAACCTTTTCGCCGCCCTGGAGCGGAACGCGGATCTGCTCGAGAGCTTCGGCGGCCACGAGCTGGCGGCGGGCTTCACCATTCGGGAGGAGCAGATTCCCGCTTTCCGGCAGCGGATGAATCAGGAGGTGGCCCAATCCCTGGCCGGGGAGGAGGCGGTCACCGTTCTGCCCATTGACGTGGAGCTGTCCCGGATGGAGCTGCTCACACGGGAGAACGTGGCGGACCTGAACCGGCTGGAGCCCTACGGTACGGGAAACCCCCGGCCCACCTTCGCCCTGTCTGGGGTGACGGTGAGCTCCCTGGCCGCCGTGGGCGGCGGACGCCATTTGAAGCTTCGGCTCAGCCGGGAGGGGCAGACGCTGGACGCCATTTTCTTCTCCGCCACAGCCCGGGACGCCGGGGTTCAGCAGGGCGACCGGGTTGATGTGGCCTTTTACCCTCAGCTCAACGAGTTTCGTGGACAGACGATGGTGCAGCTGCTGGTGTCCGACCTGCGGCCCGCGCTGTCAGCCGCCCAGGCGGAGCGGCAGCTTTACGAGCGATACCGGCAGGGGATGCGGCTGACGCCCCAGGAGGCGGCGGCGCTGACCCCCAGCCGGGAGGATTTTGCGGCAGTGTGGCGGTATCTGGTCCGCCAGGCGGACCCGGCCCGGGTGGAGGAGACCGCGCCCCGGCTGTGCCGGAAGATTGCCCGGACCTTTGGTATTCGGGAGACGTTTACGCGGACCATGGTCTGCCTGGAGGTGTTTGACGAGCGGGGGCTGATCAGCCTGTCAACACAGACCGACCATCTTCAGATTTCCATCCGGCCCGTGAAGGGAAAGGTGGATCTGGAACAGTCCGCTATCCTCCGGCGGCTGAGGCGGCTGGCGGAAATGTGACTTCTTTGCGGCAAAAAACAGCTGGCGGAGCGGGAAACTTCCCCATCTCTCCTGCTGCTCACTTTAAGAGGAAATGAGGTTTGACCCATGGACCCAATCCTGGAACAATATAACGCGCTGGAAGAGCACGTGAGGGCTTACAATCCCCATTTGGACGCGGAACGGCTGTCCGCCGCCTTCCGCTACGCGGACAACGCCCACAACGGCCAACTGAGAAAGGATGGAACTCCCTATATCACCCATCCTCTGGCTGTGGCGGAGATCGTGGCAGAGCTGGAGCTGGACACCGACTCCCTCATCGCCGCTCTGCTCCACGACTGCATTGAAGACACCGGCTCTACCCATGGGGAGATTGCCAAGCTCTTCGGCGTCACTGTGGCGGATCTGGTGGAGGGCGTTACCAAGCTCACACGGGTGCAGTACACCACCAAGGAAGAACAGCAGATGGAAAATCTGCGGAAGATGCTCATGGCCATGAGCCGGGATATCCGGGTCATCCTCGTCAAGCTCTGCGACCGGCTCCACAACATGCGGACCATGAACTATCAGACCCCGCGGAAGCAGAAGGAAAAGGCTCTGGAGACCATGGAGATTTACGCGCCCATCGCCCACCGGCTGGGCATGCAGCGCCTCAAATGGGAGCTGGAGGACCTGTCCCTCAAGTATCTGGACCCCGTGGGCTACCAGGAAATCGCGGATCAGATCAGGTCCCGCTCCGCCGCCCATGAGGAATTCATGTCCTCCACCCAGCGGAAGATTCGGGAGCGGCTGGACTCTGAGGGAATTCAGTGCACCATGTACGGCCGGGTCAAGCACATCTACTCCCTTTACCGGAAGATGTACACCCAGCAAAAAAGCATGTATGAAATCTTCGATTTGTACGCCTTCCGGGTGATTGTGGACGATATCCCCACCTGCTACAACGTGCTGGGACAGATGCACGACCTGTTCAAGCCTGTGCTGGGCCGGTTCAAGGACTACATCTCCACTCCCAAGCCCAACGGCTATCAGTCCCTCCACACCACCGTCATCGGGCGGGAGGGGATTCCCTTTGAGATCCAGATCCGCACCTACGACATGCACCAGACCGCAGAATATGGCGTGGCCGCCCACTGGAAATACAAGCAGGGCCTGACCAACGGCCCCCTGGGCACGGAGGAGGTGTTCGGCTGGGTCCGGAAGCTGCTGGAGGCTCAAAAGGACACCGACGCGGAGGAATTCGTCCGCACAATGAAGGTGGATATGTTCGCCGACGAGGTATTCGTATTCACCCCTCAGGGCGACGTGATCAACCTGCCCGCCAGGGCCACCCCCATTGATTTTGCCTACGCCATTCATTCCGCGGTGGGCAACCACATGACCGGCGCCAAGGTGAACGGCCGGCTTGTAACCTTTGACACAGCTCTGAAAAACGGCGACATTGTGGAGATCCTCACCTCCAAGACCGCCCACGGCCCCAGCCGGGACTGGATGAGCATCTGTAAGAGCAACGAGGCCCGGAACAAAATCCGCCAGTGGTTCAAGAAAGAGCGGAAGGAGGAGAATATCGCCACCGGGCGGGCCTCCTTTGAGTCGGAGCTGAAACGGGCCGGGCTCACTCTGGCCGCCATCACCACCGACGAGGTGCTGCCCAACATCCTGAAGAAGGTCAAGTTTGCCAGCCTGGAGGAGATGTATGCGGCCATCGGCTACGGCGGCACCACGGCGCTGAAAATGGCCAACCGGGTTCGGGAAGAAATGGTGCGCTGGGGCAAGGTGCAGCGCACCATTGCCGCCGCCGCGGAGGCCGCCGCCCGGCAGAGGGAGGACGAGCTGATTCATGTGGCCACCGGCCTGACGCAGGCCAAGAAGCCGGTGAAGGCCTCCAACGGCATTGTGGTAGAGGGACTGGACAACTGTCTGGTGAAGTTCGCCAAGTGCTGCACCCCGGTGCCGGGAGATCCGGTGATCGGCTTTATCACGCGGGGCTACGGCGTCTCCGTCCACCGGGGAGACTGCCCCAATGCCACAGAAGAGAAGCGGAGCGAGGAGCCGGGCCGGTGGATTCACGTCTCCTGGGCGGCGGCGGAGTCCGCCTCCTACCAGACGGCGCTGGAGATTTCCGCCAAAGACCGGGACGGACTGGCGCTGGACGTGGCCTCGGCCCTGTCCGCCGCCAAGGTGCGGGTGGAGAATTTCAGCGCCCGCGGCATGCCTGACGGGTACGCCATGGTCAATGTTGGGCTCTTTGTCAAGGACTTGGAGGAATTGAAATCCCTGATGAACAAGCTCAATAACATTTCCGGCGTCATGACCGTGACCCGGGCCATTGGATGAAACGCGGCAGGCCGCAGCACGCCAGCTTAAACCTTGTTTGAAACAGGCCGGCATGCCCCAATAGCGGTCCTTTTTCGTTCAAGAAAAAGGAGAAAAAACAACATCGGGAGGGAAAGAGATGGAAGCGATGGTGGCCGCTCAGCGGCGCTGGTTCCGGCAGGGAAAAACGCTGCCTGCCGCCGCCCGGAAAAGGGCGCTGGATCGGCTGGAAGCCGGTCTGCGGGCGCGGGAAAATCAGTTCTATGCCGCCTTGCGGAAGGACCTGAACAAACACCCCTTTGAAGCTTACGAAACCGAGCTGGGCATCGTATTTTCCGAGCTCAGATACGCCAAAGCCCACCTGCACCAGTGGATGAAGCCCGAGCATGCTCACACCCCGCTGACCCATTTTCCCTCCCGGAGCCGTATCTATCAGGACCCCTACGGCGTGGTTCTGATTCTGGCTCCCTGGAATTATCCGGTCCAGCTCACCCTGGTTCCGCTCATTTCCGCCCTGGCGGCTGGAAACTGCGCGGTGCTCAAGCCCTCTGCCTACGCTCCGGCGGTATCCGCCCTGTTGGCGGAGCTCATCGCAGACGTGTTTCCGCCCAGCTATGTGACTGTGGTGGAGGGGGGCAGAGCGGAAAATACCGCCCTGCTGGAGCAGCGGTTTGACTATATCTTCTTCACTGGCAGTCCGGAGGTGGGCAAAACCGTCATGGCCGCAGCCGCCCGCCATTTGACGCCGGTCACGCTGGAGCTGGGGGGCAAGTCCCCGGTGATTGTGGCCGGAGATGCAGATTTGGAGCTGGCCGCCCACCGGATTGTCTGGGGTAAATTTTTGAACGCGGGCCAGACCTGCGTGGCCCCCGACCACGTGTGGGTGCGTCCGGAGCAGCGGGACGGGCTGGTCCGGCGCATGGAAAAGTATATTGTCAAATTCTATTCGGAAACGCCCCTGAACGGGGAGGATCTGCCCAAAATCATCAATGAAAAGCACTTTGAACGGCTGCAAAGACTGCTGAACAGCGGCCGGACCGCCTGGGGCGGGCGGATTGACCCGGCCCGCCTGCGGATTGAGCCCACGGTGCTGGTGGACGTGACCGAGGACGACCCGGTGATGGGGGAGGAAATCTTCGGACCCATTCTGCCTGTACTCACCTACGAAAGCCTGGACGGACTCATCGCCCACTTGCAGGAAAAGGAGCATCCGCTGGCCCTCTACCTCTTTACCCGGTCCAGAGAGGCAGAGCGGAAGGTGCTGCAAAACCTCCGCTTCGGCGGGGGTTGCGTCAACGACGCTGTGGTCCATCTGGCCACCAGCCATATGCCCTTCGGCGGCGTGGGAAACAGCGGAATGGGCCGGTGCCACGGCAAATTCGGCTTCGATACCTTCACCCATCCCAAAAGCGTGCTGAAAAAAGGTTGGCTGGATGTTCCCGTGCGGTATCCGCCCTACCGGGAATCCCGGATTGGGCTGCTGAAAAAACTGATGTGAATAGGAAGAACCTGTATTCACCACCGTTGAACGGCATTCGGATTCCCCGGTTATGAATACAGGCGCTGAAAAAGCGGCAGGTGATTTCTCACCTGCCGCTTTTTGATGTACGCTTTGCTTACTTGATGGCCTCTTCAATGGTGCGTCCCGCGGCCTCCTTGGCGTGCTTTTCCACTTCCGCCTTGTTCTTGGGACTGCGGATGAGACAGGCCGCGCCGGCGATACAGCCGCCCTCGCAGGCCATGCCCTCAATGAAGTTGCCGTCCAGCATGCCCTTTCCCGCTTTGAGCAGGGCCACCTTACATTCCGCGATGCCGCTGCACGGCACAGCCTTCACCTTGAACTCGCTGTTCCGTTCCTTCAGCGCCTCTGCCACCGCTGCGGATACGCCGCCGCTCCGGGCAAAGGACCGGCCATAGCCGGAGGCATGGTCCAGCGGGTCCGCCTTCAACTGATCCACCTCGATGCCCCGAGCCTCAAACAGCGCCGCCAGCTCTTCAAAGGTGAGCACGCAGTCCACCGCGCCCCCTGTCTTCTCCAGCTGGAATTCGCCTTTCTTGGCCACGCAGGGACCGATGAAAATGACTTTGACCCCAGGCTCCCGCTCCTTGATCCGGCGGGCTGCCATGACCATGGGAGAGGGCGTCTCTGACACCATCGCCGCCTCCTTGGGGTGGAACTTGTGAACGTAGTCCACAAAGGCGGGACAGCAGGACGAGGCGAGCAGACCTTTTTCCTCCAGTTCGCCGGCCTCCACATGGGCGGTCAGGTCGGCGCCCAGGGCGGTTTCCTCCACCCCGTAGAAGCCCAACTGCTTCAGCCCAGCCGCCAGCTGGCCCAAGGTGGCCCCGAACTGACCGGCCACCGAGGGCGCCAGCTGGGCATACACCCGCTCACCGCTCTTCAGCAGCTTGATGGCGGACACAATCCAGGACTTATCCATGATGGCCCCGAAGGGGCAGGTGTAGACGCAGGTGCCGCAGGAAATGCACTTGCTGTCGTCAATGCTGGCCTTTTTGTCCGGGCCCATGGAAATGGCGCCCGCCGGACAGCCCCGCTCACAGGGACGCAGGTTTTTCGTGATCGCGCCGTAGGGACAGGCGCTCAGGCACTTGCCGCAGACAATGCACTTGGTGTTGTCAATCTGAGCCCTGTGATTCACCACCGTGATGGCGTCCTTGGGGCAGGCGTGGACACACCGGGTCGCGATACAGCCCCGGCAGGAAGGCCCCACCGCCATTTCTGTCACCGGGCACTCGTCGCAGGCCGTAGGAATGACCTCCACAATGCCGGGCACCATGGGATCGCCGCCCATGGCCAGCTTGATCCGGTCGCCGATGATGGCCCGCTCCTTATAAATACAGCATCGCATGCTGGCGTTCGGGCCGGGAATCAACTGCTCCGGCACGCTCAGGATGCCGGCGGCCAGCCGGTCCTCCCAGGCCAGCCGGGACACTTCCCGCAGTACATCATGTTTTAATTCCTGTACTTTTGTTTCGAAGTCACGCATTGCGGTTTCCTCCTCAATATGACATCAGGTTCTAAAAAGCTGTATTCACAACCGTTGAAGGGCGTCTGAGCTTGTCTTTCGCCACCATACGGCGCCAATTTTCCTTGGAATCCACCAAGGATTCCGGCGAAAAATTGTCTTGTCTGGCAGCGAAATCCTGTGCTCTGCCGCCATCCCCCGATTGTGAATACAGCTTCTTAGGCTCTTTTTTTATTCTACACCATTTGTCAACGTCAGAGAATTGACCGTTCCGTCAGCTTAACTTCTGCCAATCTGGAGTGGAATCCTCCGGCTGGGGCAGGATGTTCAGCTCTCTCCGGCGCAGAAGATAGTTGACCAGGATGTCTACGAATTCCGCTGTGGCGGGCCGCTCATCCAGGGGACAGCCGCTCATTCGTTCCAGCGCGGCCTGACCGCCCTTTCGCCAGCTGACACTGACCGCGGTCCTCAAGTCCCGTTCCACGCAGTTGGGCGTCGTGCCGAAGGCACGGGCCACATCGGGATAGAGTCGTTTGGTGACATACTCCAACCTTTTTTCGTCCTCCATTGCCAGCTCGACAGCCAGAGCCATGTGGTAGTACCCCTTGTACTTGGCACTGATTCCGAGTTCATGCAGCAGCGCATAGATGTGATCCATCCGATTTTCTCCCCTTTCTTGTTCGCCAGAGGGATTCCCTCCAGGTTTTCGGTACATTGTATCATGGGTGGGGGAGGAAATGGAAGGAAAAAAGATCGACATATGTTGACATTTACCTAAAAATATCCTTTTCTGTCTTCTGACCTTGGCGCAAACGACAAAAAGGCACACATCCCCCGCGATAACGGGGGATGTGTGCCTTCCTCCGCGGGGAACGGCCCGCTGGAGGAACTCGGATCGATGGGTAAGGAGAGGGACAGGCTTATCCTAACAGAAGTTCCTTAAAGAAACCTTGAAGATACTGAACAGATTCTAGGGAACCATGGGCAGACGGACCAGCACCTGAGTAACGCCGTTCTGATGCTCCGCCCAGATCTTCCCCTGAGAGGCGGCCGCCAGCCGCCGGGCAATTGACAAGCCCAGCCCGTAGCCCTCACAACTGCCTCGGGACGGGTCCCGGCGGTAAAACCGGTCAAACAGCCGCTCCAGCTCCTCGCCGGGAATCAATTCACTGGGATTGGACACCCGGAGCAGGACGGTTTTTCCCCCCTCCGGGCGGAGCTCCAGGCGGATCAAACCACCCGGCAAACTGTACTTGACCGCATTGTCCAACAGGAGCTCCACCAGCTGCCGGAGTTGGGCTTCCTGTCCCCGGACCCGGCAGTTGGAGGCGATGGAGGTCTCCAGCCGGAGGCCCTGTTCGTAGACGATGGGCTCAAAGGTGAGGGCGGAATTTTCCGCGAGGTCGCTCAGATCCGCCGGTCCGGACGCTGCCGGAGACGGCTCCCCGCTGGACCGGGCCAGCTGAAGCAGCTCTTCCACCAGCTGGCGCATCTGACCGGCCTCCGCCCGAATGTTGTCCGTCCAGCGGCGGAAGCTGCTATCCCGCGCCCCACAGTGGGCGGCCAGCATGTCCGCGTTGGAGAGAATGACGGTCAGCGGAGTTTTCAGCTCATGGGAGGCGTCGGCCACAAATTGGCGCTGACGGTTCCAGGCCTGCTCTACAGGCTGGGTCATCCAGCGGGCCAGCAAAAGGCTGATGACGAAAAAGAGGGCCAGCGCGCCCAGGCCCACCAGCAGAATACTGCGGAGCAGGCCCTGAAGCATCTGGGTTTCAAAGCTCCGGTCCGCGCAGCCAATCCGCCAGCCTCCGCCGGACAGCTGCAGGCGGAAGAAGCGGAGGGAAAGGCCAGGCACCAGTCCGGCGTCCTCCGGCTGCTCCAGAACCGCGTCTGCGATGGCCTGAAGCGCCGCGCTGTTTTCCTCATATATGCTGCCCCAGACCTTTTTCACCTCGCCTGCAGCATCGGTTTCTATGGTGAAGGTGGGCAGGTTCACCCGCCCTTCTTCCCGCAGCCAGGGGAGCGGGGGGCGCTCCGGGTTCCGGGCCGCCTGCTTCAGGGCTTCCATGCTCTCCATTTGGGCGGTGTTTCGGGTGTTCAAATAAAAAAAGCAGAACATGGCCGAAAGAATCAGGGTGACAATCAGCATTGTGACCGCCACGAACTTCCATTGCAGCTTCCGAATCATGCTGTCCCGTCCTTCAGGTGGTAGCCCAGCCGGCGCACGGCCGCAATCTGTACCTGGGAATGCAGATATTGGAGCTTTTTCCGGAGAAAGGAGATGTAGACCTCCACCGTGTTGGCCTCCGCCTCGCTGTCGTAGCCCCATACCTTCAGAAGAAGGGTTTCCTTGGGCACAATGGCGCTGCCGTTGGATAAAAGAATTTGCATCAGCGCCAGCTCCCTGGCACTGAGCCGGGTGCTCTTACCCTCCCGGCGGAGAGCGCCGCAGGCCATATCCAGCTCCAGGTCTCCGAATTTCGGGCAGTCCTCTGGCCGGACCTCGCCGGGACGGCGGAGGAGGGCACGGAGACAGGCCAGGAGCTCTGGAGTTTCAAAGGGCTTGGTGAGATAGTAGTCGGCCCCTTGGTCCAGGCCGCTGACCCGGTCGCTCAGCTCGGTTCTGGCGGTCAGCATCAGCACAGGCACGTGACAGCCCTCTTCCCGGAGGCGGCGGACCACCTGGAAGCCGTCCAGCTTGGGGAGCATGACATCCAGAATCACCCCGTCATAGATGCCGCTCAGGGCGTTATCCAGACCGGACACGCCGTCATGGCACACATCGGTGAGATAGTGGGCCTGGGCCAGAATGTCGGCCAGGGTGGAGGCCAGGCGGACCTCGTCTTCTACAATTAGAATTCGCATGAAGCAGCCTCCTTTATTTCATGTTCCGGGAATTCCTGGGCTTTGCTTAAAAAATGGAAATATGCCAGGCAGCGGCCCTTTTTCAAACCAGGCCCAAAGCGTCCGAAGATTTCTTGAGCTTGTCTGATTTTGTTTCTGTGATAAGCGTATGATTGCAGAAGCAAAAAGTCAAGTCCTTTCTTGCTAATACGCGGAAACCTTCATTCGGAGGCATGGATGTAGGGCGGGGGTTGTCCCCGCCGCGCTGTCCCAATCCTCATAAAAAAAAGTTATCGACAGCATTTTAAAATTGTATTATCGCTTTGGAACGAAATATGTTATATTTTTAACGTGACCGGCAGAGGCTTCGCCTCTGACCAATCGAACCGTGAGAAAAACGAAGGAGGGTTGCCCGGATGGGTTATTTTGTCAACGCCAAACAGGCAAACGAGGTCCTGTCCGCGCTGCGGGAGAAGTATGCCGTCTACGCTCCCAAGCGCTTCCCCAAGCAGGGCCGCTATTCCGACACCGACATCATCCGCTACGCGGAGGTGTCCTGTGTGGAGGAGATCGAGTTCAAGGAGAAATCTGACTATCCGGCCAAGGAGGTCATTTCTCCGGTCCAGCAGGCTATTTTCTACTTCACTGAGGACGAGTACCGGGCCAGCAAAGGGCCCAAGAAGCCCATTCTCATCTTTGCCCGCCCCTGCGACATCAGCGCCCAGCACATCCAGGATAAGATTTTCATGGGCAACGGCGGCTACGAGGACCTGTATTACAAGCGGGTCCGGGAGATGGTCAAGTTCGTGCTGATGGAGTGCCCCGGCGGAGACGATACCTGCTTCTGCGTCTCCATGGGCACCAACAAAACCGACGACTACTGCATGGCCGTCCGCGCCGTGGACGGCGGACTGAAGGTCCAGGTCACGGATTCCGGCTTCGATTCCTACTTCCAGGGCGCTCAGGCCAGCGATTTCACCCCGAAGTTTGTGGAGGAGAATCAGCTTACCGTCACGCCCCCCGCCATGGAGGACCTGAACGATCCCGAAATCCGGCAGAAGCTCCACCAGCACCCCATGTGGAAGGAATTTGACAAGCGGTGCATCTCCTGCGGCAGCTGTACCGTGGCCTGCTCCACCTGCACCTGCTTCACCACCCGTGACGTCATCTACGGCGACAACCCCGAGGTGGGCGAGCGCCGCCGGGTGACTGCCTCGTGCCAGATTGCCGGCTTCGACCAGATGGCCGGCCAGCGGGAGTTCCGGGCCACTGCCGGCGACCGCATGCGCTACAAGGTGCTGCACAAGTATCATGACTACAAGGCTCAGTTCGGTGACTCCCATATGTGCGTTGGCTGCGGCCGCTGCACCCACCGCTGCCCGGAGCTGATTTCTATTTCCGCCACCGTCAACAAGATGAACGCCGCTGTGGCCGAGATTAAGGCCGGGCTTGGCAAGTGAGAGAGGTGAGAGACGTATGAATAATCCCGTTCAGCCCATGCCCTGCAAAATCCTGAGCGTCAAGAAGGAGAGCGTCCACGAGTGGACCTTCCGTGTGGAAACCGGCGCCAAGGTCCAGCACGGCCAGTTTATGCAGCTGTCCATCCCCATGATCGGCGAGGCTCCCATTTCCGTCTCCGCCCAGGGCGATGGCTGGCTGGAGTTCACCATCCGTTCCGTGGGTAAGGTCACCAACGTCATCTTCCAGAAGGAAGCGGGCGACACCCTCTTCCTCCGCGGACCCTACGGCAAAGGCTGGCCCGTGGAAGAGTTCCAGGGAAAGCATCTGGTGGTCATCACCGGCGGCACCGGCCTGGCTCCCGTCCGCTCCCTGCTCAATATGCTGGCGGAGAACCCCGGCTATGCCAAGAGCGTACATCTGATTTCCGGCTTCAAGAACGAGGAAGGCATTGTCTTCCACAGCGAGCTGGAGGCCTGGAAGTCTAAGTTCAACACCATCTATGCCCTGGACAACGACGCCAAGGAGAACTGGCGCACCGGCATGGTCACCGCCTTTGTGAAGGAGATCCCCTTCGCCAGCTTTGACGGCAATTACGCCGTCGTGGTGGTGGGACCGCCTCCCATGATGAAGTTCACCGGCCTGGAGCTGCTGAAAAACGGCGTGCCCGAGGATAAAATCTGGATGAGCTTCGAGCGGAAAATGTCCTGCGCCGTGGGCAAGTGCGGCCACTGCCGCATCAACGAGACCTACGTCTGCCTGGAAGGCCCGGTGTTCCCCTATACCCGGGCCAAGAACCTGGTGGACTGAGAAGGGAGGAAGCAAGGGTATGAATCATGATATCAACATTAAACAGCTGCGGCTGAACTGCTTCCGCCAGTCCAAGGTGCCCGGCGAGTTCATGCTCCAGATGCGGGTGCCCGGCGGCATGGTGGACGCCAAGTATCTCAGCGCGGTTCAGCACATCGCCCAGACCTGGGGCGACGGAAATTTCCACTTCGGCACCCGTCAGACCTTCGACATCACCGGCATCAAGTACGACGATATCCCGGCGGTCAACGAGTATCTGGAGGCCTACATCAAGGAAGTGGACGCCGGGCTGTGCGCGGTGAACATGGACCAGGTGGCCCATGAGCCCGCGCCTTGGGATCCCAAGAGCGGCTATCCCACCATCGGAGCCCGGAACATCACCGCCTGCGTGGGCAACTACCACTGCATCTGCGGCAACTGCAATACCTTCGAGCTGGCCCGGAAGATCGAGCCCATCATCTTCCCCAGCCATTACCACATCAAGATCAATATTGCCGGCTGCCCCAACGACTGCAACAAGGCCCATCTGTGCGACTTCGGCATCATCGGCGTGGCCAAGATGGAGTATCATCCAGAGCACTGCATCGGCTGCGGGGCCTGCGCCCGGGCCTGCGAGCACGGGGCCACCCGGGTGCTGTCCCTGAACGAGAACACCGGCAAGATTGAAAAGGACC
Source organism: Oscillospiraceae bacterium (assembly GCA_022793095.1). Lineage (GTDB taxonomy): Bacteria > Bacillota > Clostridia > Oscillospirales > Oscillospiraceae > JAAWCD01. The sequence goes on from JAAWCD010000076.1 coordinate 17,787, forward strand.
CCTGCTGCTGCGTGGGCTGCGGCGAGTGCGTGCGGGCCTGCCCCACCTCCGCCTGGACCCGGAGCGAGAAGAAGTTCTACCGGGTCATCCTGGGCGGCCGTACTGGCCGGCAGACCCCCAGAACGGGCAAGATGTTCCTGAACTGGGCCAGCGAAGAGGTCATTCTGGCCGTGCTGGGCAACTGGCAGAAGTTCTCTGCCTGGGTCATGAACTACAAGCCTGAGTACCTCCACGGCGGTCATCTCATTGACCGGGCAGGCTATAAGAAGTTCAAGGAAATCATCCTGGACGGCGTGGAGCTGAATCCCGAATGTCTGGTGGCCGAGGATATCTTCTGGCACGAGACCGAGTACCGCTCCAACTTCAACGTCAAGCCCATGGAGCTCCACCACAAGGCAGGCCCCGAGGCCTGAGGACGCGCGTGTCCTTTTCTTGAAAGAAAAGGACCAAAAGAACTTTAAACGGATTCTCCTGGAGAGATAGCAAACCAGCCGGATTGTCGCTTCGAGTGGCAGTCCGGCTGGTCTTTTGTTGTATTCTGCCGCTTGCCCCCGCCGTCCGGAAGTTTCTACTATAAAACGATAAATCAGGGGGAATAAGGCGTCCACGATAGAACATCGTTTGAAGTTCTTTTTGGTTCTTTTTCTTTCAAGAAAAAGAACAGCCGCGTCCTACCTCTGGCGGTCCAGCTCCCGGCGGACTACCTGGGAAATGAGCTTCTGACCCTCCGGGGAGCGCAGGGTATCCAGCACCACAGAGCTCAGCAGGTCCCGGAAGGGCTTGCTCGTCAGGAAGGAGTCGAACACTGTGCCGGAGTCCGGTCCGGCGCTTGGAACCGGCGCGGCCGGCTTGGGCGCCCGGCGGGGAACCGGTGCGGGCTCCGGATTCTCCTCGGACATGGCCATGTCCATCCAGGTCTCCTGCCGGGTGCGGTCGTTGCTCTCGCCCCGGAGATAGAACAGAGACACCCCAAAATAAGAGGCGATTTTCTCCTGCTGGTCCTTGGTGGGCGTCTGGCGTCCTGTCTCAAATTTTTCAATCGCGTTCTTGGGGAAGCCCAGCGCCGAGGAAAGGGCTGGACGGCTCAGGCCCCGCTCCGCGCGGAGCGATTCTATTCGCTGTGCCATTGTAATCATCATTCGATACCTCCTGTTAAAGTTCTGCTGTGCCGCCGGTCTGGAAGTAGCGGACCCGATCCCCCAGTTCCTCCTTCAGCAGGGCAAAGCCCGGATTCCCCGTACAATGGCCGGTGAGCACCAAATCTACATCCAGAGCCCGCAGCCGGGCGCATATCTCCCGAACCGCCTCCGGCTTGGGCCCCAGAAACCCCGGCCCTAAGGCGCCCATCAGATGGAAGCCTCCCACCACGGCATGGACATGCTTCCCGGGAAATGTGCTGAGCACACCCTCCACAATGGCGTCCACGCCGCCGTGGCAGCAGCTGTTGAACACCACCAGCCCCTGTTCTCCCTCCAGCACCAGGCTCTGTTCATGCTGGAGGCCGTCGGAAACATAGCCCTCCGCCGTCTTGCGGAACATGTGGGTCCTGCGGCCCCGCTCCGCCCCGTTGGAAATCTTATCCGGCAGCAGCCAGACCCCTTCCGCCGGGTGGGCGTCGCCTTCCACAAACACAAACCGGTCCGGAAATTCCTCAAACAGCCCCTTCGGCACCCCGATATAGGCCCGCAGCGGCCCCACGCCGCTGTAATATTCCTCCTGGGCCCCCTGCCGGACATAGACCTTGGCCTGCCGGTTCCGGGCAAAAAAGGCGTGATAGCCGCCGGAATGGTCATAATGCCCGTGGGACAGAAAGGCCATTTCCACCGTGGACAGGTCAATCCCCAGGCGCTCCGCGTTTTCCGCGAAGGCGTCCGACGCGCCGGTGTCCAGCAGGTAGTGGTGGCCTTGATACACAATGTCAACCGCAAGCCCGTGCTCCGTCCGCAGGCAGGCGGGACCTTTGTTTTCCATCAGCGCGGTCAGCTTCATAGTGCGTGCCTCCTTCGTCCTGTTGTCAGCTCTGACAGAAATTATACTACCAGACGCCGGAACGGGCAAGCCCTATCTGCCTGATGTGAGAGATGTCTAAAAATGACGGGGCACTGCACCGCATAACTTGTGTGAAATATCCATAAAAATCCGCACTTCTTTGTGCTGTATGACGAAAACGACAAAGGGGATTGACAAAGCGGCGGAATTGTGTGTATAATATGACTACAAGGGCTGAAAACGTTACCAGTAACGTTTTCAGAAAGAGCGGGAAGGAGGGGGCCCATATGACGATTAAGGATATCGCCCGGCGCGCCTCTGTGTCGGTGAGCACCGTTTCCCGTGTGCTCAACAACCATCCGGACGTGAGCGAGGACGTCCGCGCCAAGGTGCTGGCCGTGGTGCAAGAGGCCCACTATGTGCCCAACAGCAGCGCCCGCGACCTGGTCCGGCCACAGTCCGACGCCATTGGCCTGGTGGTCCGGGGGGTGGGCAACCCCTTCTTCACCGGTGTCATTCACGCTATTGAGGACGCCATCGGCCAGGCTGGATACACCATGGTGCTCCATCAAATCAGCTCCAGAGAGGACGAGATCCGGGCCGGGGCGGAGCTGGCCCGCTCCAAACGGCTGCGGGGGCTGATTCTGCTCGGGGGCTGCTTTGACTACACACAGGAGCAGGTGGCCATCCTGAATGTCCCCTTTGTCTGCTGTACTTACACCAACAGCTTCGGAAACCTGCAAAGCGGGGACTACTCCTCTGTGACCATCGACGACCAGCACGAGGCCTTTCAGGCGGTACAGATGCTGATTGAGCGGGGACACCGGAAAATTGCCATTTTGCTGGACAGCACTGCCGACCGGTCCATCAGCCAGCTGCGGTATGTGGGTTACTGCAAGGCCCTGGAGAGCGCCGGCCTGACGCTGGACCCGGAGCTGGTGGCGGAGACCGGCACCTTTGACATGGCGGCGTCCTATATCGGAACCCGGAAGCTGATGGAGCGGCGTCAGGATTTTACCGCAGTGTTCGCCATCGCCGACGCCATGGCCGTGGCGGCCATTCGGGCCCTCCACGACGGGGGAAGGCGAGTGCCGGAGGACTGCTCTGTCATTGCCATTGATGGCATTGAGCTGTCCGCCTACACCATTCCCGCGCTGACCACGCTGGTTCAGCCCCAGGAAAAGCTGGGAGAGCGGTCGGTGTCCATCCTGGTGGACATGATTGAGGGCCGGGCGGGCAACCGCCATCTTCAGGTGGACACGTCGCCTCGGAACGGAGACAGTGTTCGGCCCATTGCGTAGCCTTTTTTCGCGAAAAAGGGCTGAGGCCAGCCTAGGCTGGCCTCAGGGATAATGATTTTTACAGTGTCCGCCCATTGGGGGCGGAGCTGTGAAAATAAGATTGGAAAGGAGCACGATTAGAAATGAAAAAGATGTTCGCACTTGTCCTCGCGCTGGCTATGGCCCTCTCTCTGGCCGCCTGCGGCGGCGGAAACGACACTCCGCCCTCCAACAACGGCGGCAATCCCCCCGCCACGACTCCAGGGGCTGACAGCACGCCCGCTCCCGCCGCGCCCGATGGCGCGTCCGGCTCCGTGTACTGGCTGAACTTCAAGCCCGAGGCCGACGCGGATCTCCAGAAAATTGCTCAGACCTACACCAGCGAGACCGGCGTGCCCGTCAAGGTGGTCACCGCCGCCTCCGGCACCTATGAGTCCACCCTGACCGCCGAGATGGACAAGAGCTCCGCGCCCACCCTCTTCGTGGTCGGCAACGCCGCCGCGGTCAAGACCTGGGACAGCTACTGCTATGACCTGAACGGCACGGACATTTACAACGAGCTGTCCACCGACTCCTTCACCCTGCGGAATGCCGATGGCAAGGTTTGCTCTATCGGCTACTGCTACGAGAGCTTCGGCATCATTGTCAACAAGGCCCTGCTGGAGCAGGCTGGACACAGCCTGGACGAGATCACCAACTTCGAGTCCCTGAAGGCGGTCGCTGAAGATATCCACGCCCGGGCCGGCGAGCTGGGCTTTGACGCCTTCACCTCCTCCGGTCTGGACGACAGCTCCAGCTGGCGCTTCTCCGGCCACCTGGCCAACATGCCTCTGTTCTATCAGTCCCGTGACGCCGGCGGCTGGACCGAGTGCCCCGCCACCATCAGCAACGACTACCTGGACAACTTCAAGGCCATTTGGGACCTGTACATCAACAACTCTGCCGCCGATCCCTCCTCTCTGGCCACCTCCGGCTATGACGCCGAGGCTGAGTTCGGCACCGGCAAGGCCGTGTTCTATCAGAACGGCACCTGGGAATACTCCAACCTGGTCACCAGCGACGAGACCGGCTATCACATGAATCCTGACGACTTGGCCATGATTCCCATTTACTGCGGCGTGGACGGCGAGGAAAACGCCGGCCTGTGCAGTGGCACTGAGAACTGCTGGGCAGTCAACGCCAACGCTTCCGAGGAAGACATTAAGGCCACCATCGACTTCATGGTGTGGCTGGCCACTTCCGACGCGGGCACCAAGGTCATGGCGGAGCAGTTCGGCCCCATCCCCTACAAGGGAGCGGCCGCCACCGGGAACGTGTTCTTCAACGACGCCAACAAGTATATGAGCGCGGGCAACTACACCGTTGACTGGACGTTCAACTATACCCCCAACGTCAACGACTGGCGCGCCGCTGTGGTCAACGCCATGGTGCAGTACTGCGCCGGCGGCGACTGGGCCAACGTGGAGACCGCCATGGTCGCCGGCTGGGCCAGCCAGTACCAGGCCGCCAACGGCTAAAGGACGCGTGTTGTTCTTTTCTTGAAAGATTGAACGACACTTGCTTTTGCGAAGCAAAAGCTTAGTGGAGTCCATCCCCTTCAGGGGAAAAGAACCAAAAGAACTTCAAACGGCTATGATTTGACATGTCCGTGTTCGCGGCAGAACCTGCGGACACGGACATGTCCGCATTTTACTGGGCAGTGGGGGTGAATCCGGTTCCCCAAAGGGCATTGCACTCATTGAGGTCCGCCGCAGTACGCCAGCTTAAAGTTCTTTGCTAAGCTTTCTTTCAAGAAAGCGTGAGAAGGAGGGATATTTGTGAAGAAACCTCAAAAGGTGGAGAGCGGCGCTGTGTGCAGCGCCCTCATCCGCAGACCCATTCAACGAATGTGCATCCTGTTCTTGATTCCCACCCTGGCCGCCTTCTGTATCGGCTTCATCTACCCCTTCGCCAAGGGAATTTACCTGTCCTTCTGTAAGTTTACCACCACCAGTGACGCCACCCTTATCGGCTTTGGCAACTACATAAAAGCCTTTCAGGACGCCTCCTTTATCCACGCCTTCTGGTATACGGCCCTGTACGCCGTGGTGTCCCTGGTCATCATCAATGTGCTTGCCTTCGCTGTGGCCTACGTGCTCACACAGCAGATTCGGGGCACCAACCTGTTCCGCACGGTGTTCTTTATGCCCAACCTCATCGGCGGCATCGTGCTGGGCTACATCTGGTCCATGATTTTTGACGGCATCCTGAGCAAGTACGGCACCTCGATTCTGCTGGAGAGCCGGTTCGGCTTCTGGGGCCTGGTCATCCTCATGTGCTGGCAGCAGATCGGCTACATGATGATTATCTACATCGCGGGACTCCAGGCTGTGCCCGGCGAGCTCATCGAGGCCGCCCGCATCGACGGCGCCACCTCCTGGCAGATCCTCTGGAAGGTGACCATCCCCAATGTGATGTCCTCCATCACGATCTGCACCTTCCTCACCCTGACCAACGGCTTCAAGCTCTTTGACCAGAACCTGGCCCTGACCCAGGGCCAGCCGTCCACCTTCAATGTGGCGGCCGACGGCACCATGACAGTCATCAAAGAGACGGAAATGCTGGCGCTGAACATCTACAACACCTTCTACGGCCAGAGCACCGCCGCCCGCGGCACCGCTCAGGCCAAGGCAGTGATCTTCTTCCTGCTGGTGGCGGGGTTGTCCATCCTTCAGCTGCGGGCAACCAGAAGTAAGGAGGTACAGCAGTGATGAAATGGAACTCCATTCACCGGCAGAGCCGCGGAAAAACGGCGCTGTCCATCCTGTTCGCCATCATCGCCATCGTCTATGTCCTGCCGATTGTCATTGTGGTGCTCAACTCCTTCAAGCTGAACACCTTTGTCAAAACCGAGACCTTCTCCCTGCCCACAGCGGAGAGCTTCGCCGGCTGGGCCAACTATATCAAGGGCATGACCTTCGGCAACTATCCCTTTATGAAGTCCGTGGCCTACAGCGCCATTATCACTGTGTTGTCCACCGCCCTGATCTGCCTGTGCACCTCCATGTCCGCCTGGTACATTTCCCGGGTAAACAGCAAGGCGTGCAAAATCATTTACTACCTGTTTGTGTTCTCCATGGTGATTCCCTTCCAGATGGTCATGTTCACCCTGTCCAAAACAGCGGACACTCTGAAGCTGAACACACCCTTCACTATTCCCATTGTCTACCTGGGCTTTGGCGCCGGTCTGGCGGTGTTCATGTTCTCCGGCTTTGTGAAGAGCATCCCCCTGGAGGTGGAGGAGGCCGCCGTCATCGACGGCTGCGGACCCCTGCGGACCTTCTTCCTGGTGGTGTTGCCCATGCTCCGGCCCACCATGATTTCCGTGGGCATCCTGGAAATCATGTGGGTGTGGAACGACTACCTGCTGCCCTACCTGGTGCTGGACCGGAACGAGTATATGACCATCACCATCCATGTGCAGTACCTCCAGGGCAGCTACGGCGCGGTGGACCTGGGCGCTACGATGGCTCTCATTGTGCTGAGCATCATTCCCGTCATCATCTTCTACCTGGCCTGTCAGAAGTACATCATCAAAGGCGTGGCGGCCGGCGCGGTGAAAGGATAACCTTATTATGAAAAGAAGCTGCGGCATCCTTCTGCCGGTGTCCGCGCTCCCCTCCCCCTATGGTATCGGAACCTTCGGCAGAGAAGCGTACCATTTTGTCGATTTTCTGGCCCAGGCCGGTCAATCCTGGTGGCAGCTGCTGCCAGTGGGGCCCACTGGCTACGGGGATTCCCCCTATCAGAGCTTTTCCGCCTATGCCGGAAACCCGTACTTCGTGGATTTGGACCTTCTGATTCAGGACGGACTGCTGTGCCGGGAAGAGGTGGAGGCCGTCGGTTGGGGAGACGCCCCTGATCGGGTGGATTACGCCGGAATCTACCGGGGCCGGTTCGGCCTGCTGCAAAAAGCAGCAGGCCGGGGCTGGGAGCGGGACCGGGCGGAAGTGGCTGAATTCTGCAAAGAAAATGACTGGCTTCCGGATTACGCCCTGTTCATGGCCCTCAAACGGCATTTTGACATGAAGCCCTGGACGGAGTGGGAGGAGGGCATCCGCCTCCGCCGCCGGGCGGCGGAGGCGCACTGGCGGGCGGAGCTGGCGCCGGAAATCCGGCTGTACACCTATATCCAATACCTGTTTTTCAAGCAGTGGAATGCCCTGCGGACCTACGCGCGGGAAAGGGGTATCGGCATTATTGGGGACCTGCCCATCTACGTGGCCATGGACTCCGCCGATGTGTGGTCCGACCCGAAGAGCTTCCAGCTGGACGAAAAGAACGTGCCCGGCGAGGTGTCCGGCGTGCCGCCGGACTACTTCAGCGCGGACGGCCAGCTGTGGGGCAACCCCCTTTACAACTGGGAGGCCATGGCCGCCGGCGGCTACCGCTGGTGGATCCGTCGGATTGGAGGCGCGGCCCGGCTGTACGATGTGCTGCGGATCGACCACTTCCGGGGATTGGAAAGCTATTGGGCGGTGCCTTACGGAGAGACCACCGCACGGAATGGCCGCTGGGTCAAGGGGCCTGGTATGGAACTGGTGAGCGTGCTCACCAGGGAATTCCCTCAGATGCACTTTATCGCAGAGGATCTGGGCTATCCCACCCCAGAGGTGGAACAGCTGCTTAAGGATTCGGGCTTTCCAGGGATGAAGCTGCTGGAATTCGCCTTCAGCGCCCAGGAACCGGGCAGTTTTCTGCCCCACACCTATTCGCCTCACTGTGTCTGCTACACCGGCACGCATGACAACGCGCCGGTGGCGGGGTGGCTGGCCGGAGCTCCGGCCGGGGACCGGGCTATGGCGGAACGCTATCTGGGGCTGAACAAGGGGGAAGGCTGGAACTGGGGGTTCATTCGGGGCGGCATGAGCAGCGTAGCCGAACTGTTTGTGGCCCAGATGCAGGATTACCTCAACCTGGGGGCGGAGGCGCGGATGAACACGCCGGGCACCTTAGGGAGCAACTGGCAATGGAGGCTGACGCCGGGACAGTTGACCAGTGAGCTTGCCAACCGCATTGCCGAAACAGCAAAGCTTTATGGAAGATAAAAAAGCGGCTCCGAAACCCGTGGGTTCCGGAGCCGCTTTTAGGCCGTATTTCAAGCAAGGACTAATCTGATATGTCCTGCAATTCGGCCAGCATTTCCTGAAGAATGGCGGTTGCCTGAGCAGGCTTTGTGTAGAGACTGCTGAAAAGCTGGCTGATGTTCTCCTCAAAGTGGGCGGGCAGGCGTTCGCAGGTCTGGCGGCACAGAGGGATCAACCGCTTTTCGCCGGGATGTGTTTTTTCGTTCAAAGCGAAGAGATAGTCAAAATAGGATTCCAAAAAGGCAGTGGTCCGATGGTTGACGCTGACCAGATCCTCACGCCGGAGGGCCTTAGACAGCTGGGCATCATAAGCGGGCAGGGCGGCATGGAGCAGCTTCCAGCTGTGGTCGAGAATGCTTTTTCGCAGTTGAGACGGATAGGGGACCTGAAAACGCGCTTTGGCCCGAGCTAGCCGGCCATTACGGTCGTAAATAATCTTACAGTTGAGCAGATTATGCCACATACAGGTGGTATAGCCATTTTGAGGGCGAAATTGTTCCACAGTTTCCGCAAGAGCGGCGGTAAAGCTGTCCAGATCCCGATAGAGAAGGTCAATGTCAACCCCCCAGCTCAGACGGCAGTTGTCCTCGTATTCCCAAAAGTGGTTGCCCAGCTCCATCACATCACAATACTGGGAGAGAATGGACCTGCGGGTTTCCACAGGGATAGGAGCGGTACAGTACAAGTAGACATCATAATCGGAGGATTCATCAAAGGCCTCCCCCGCACGGGAGCCGCCAAGTGCAAGGGCTTCGACTTCGTTCAGAGCACAGAGCGCCTCAAATAGCTGATTTATCATATTGATTCACCTCAATATAAGAATCATAGCACAAGAAGTGGGAAAAGACAATCGGACAATTGACTGGACAATTGATTATATAATCAGATCCTGAATGAAGAATTATGGGCGATTATAAAAAACTGAACAAATAAAGAAAAAGGTCTTGACAAAGCAAACCTGGAGTGGTAATATAATCGAGCTGTCTGGGGGACGGCTGCCAACGAGGAATAGCGAAGCGAGCAAAGCGGCGGAAAGAGAAGAAAGAAAACTCAAAAAAGTCGAAAAAAGGGCTTGACAAAGCGAA
>JAAWCD010000077.1 GCA_022793095.1 Oscillospiraceae bacterium
ACACCGTCTGAACCGGCCTTTTTCCGTCCTGCGGCGTCAAAAATGCTCGGAATACATCCAGTATTCCTGCGCTTTTTTCCTTGCTGGACGAAAAAATTCCGGCCCATCCAGCGCACCCGGAGATTTTAAACAGGCTCTAAGCGTGGGCCTCGGCCTGAACCGGGTCCCGGTCCCGGAAGAGGAGGGAGATACACCAGATCGCGGCCAGACCGACCAGGGTGTAAATCACCCGGCTGACCGCGCTGGTGGAGCCTCCGCAGAGGTAAGCCACCACATCGAAGCCGAAGACGCCGATGCTGCCCCAGTTCAGGCCGCCGGTAATGGCCAGAATGAGGGCGATTTTATCCATAATCATGTCGATTCCTCCATCGTTCCGCCGCGGTGCGGCTGTGGATTCCTCGATTACGATGCCCGGTTTTGACGGGATTTATTCTGTTCTTTTCTTGAAAGAAAAGAACCAAAAGAACTTTAAACTGAATTCACCGGAAAATCCGCGTCAGCGCGCCGCGTAAAGTTCTTTCTGCGCCTTTTTCGTTCAAGAAAAAGGCGGAGAAAACCCGTAAGCGGCGTAGAAGTCCCGGATATCCGCCTGAGAGCGGACGGCCACGGCCTGTTCCAGGCGGCCGGTTTTCGGGTTCCGGAAGCCGATGAGGGTCTCGCCGGTGCAGATGCTGGACTCGGTTTCAATGTGCTCCCGGCCCAGCCCCTCCGGAGGAGACAGGACCGGAGCCTGTTTTTTTCGGAACCACACAGGGCATGCCTCCTGTCAAATCACAGCGAAAAATCCTCATCCTTGAGCCGGCCCGGGTCAAAGACGGCCGGCCTTGGGGGCACCCGCTTGAAGGGGTCGTAAGCGAAGGCGCTGCAATGTCCGCCGGCCGGGACGACGCCCTTTTTCAGGCAGGCCACCTGGAGCTCGTTCAGGCTGCTGCCCCGCTGGCAGTAAGCGCAGCGCGGCTCAATGGACTTTCGGAACAGGGTCATGGCAGGGCCTCCCATCAACAGATTGGCTCTATTGTACCATGGTTCGACGGTGTTTTCCACCTTTATTTTCGGACAAAATCCCACACAAGGAGACAGCCCTCACCGCTCCATTGGGATGTCGCCCAGATTGACGGCCTCCTGTGTGCACAGCCCGTCGAACCGCTTGATCTGGAAGCCCTCCGCCTCAATCACCAGCGCAAAGACGCCCACTGGCAGGTCCTTAAACCAGAAATCCCCGAACCCGTCGGTTTCCGTGGTCCACACCTTGCCGCCAGAGATAAGCCGGCACTTGGCCCCGATCACCACTTCCTTTTCCACGGGGTCGTAAAGGGTTCCGCCGATAAATTTCCCGGGAATGTTCCGGTAATAGACCTTGGGCCCGCACCCGAACTCGGGATGCAGCACCTCCGCGCCCTGAATGAGGTCCTTCAGCTCATCCTCCTCGCCGAATTTCAGGGCGTCAGTGGGGCAGGCCTCCACGCACCTGGGAAGATGGTACCCGTGGTCCAGGAGGTGGGCGCAGCCGGTACATTTCTGGGGAATCTCCAGCGCCTCGTTCCAGAAGATCGCGCCATAAGGACAGGCGTCCGCAAGCTGCCATTGCCCGACGGACTTGTCCGGGTCAATGACGACCAGCCCGTCTTCCCGGCGGTAGATCGCGCCGTTCTGAGCGATGGCCATGCAGGGTGCGTTTTCGCAGTGGTTGCACAGCCGGGGCATGTAGTGGATCTTCACTTTAGGAATGGTGCCCTGCACATGGTCAGTGACGCGCATCCAGAAGTGCCCGGTCATGGGCTGGGGGGCGGCGTAGGGCTTCCAGTCGTTTCCGCAGTGCTCATCCTTGCAGGCCAGCTGGCAGTTGTAGCAGCCGGAGCATTTGGCGATATCAATGACAAATACCTTAGCCATAGTCAAATTCCTTCCTTGTTGTTCCTTCTTTTTCTTGAACGATTGAACGACACTTGCTTTTGCGAAGCCGGAAAAAGAAGCAAAAAGAACTTCAAACGGGTTCTATTTCAAATGTGCAGCGTTGACGTATGGACGTCCGGCAAACCGAAACCAAGGGATTCCTTCAGGTCCACAGCAGACGCGGCGTATTAAAGTTCGTTTGCTTCTTTTCGTTCAAGAAAAGAAGCCCAGCCTTCCAGGCAAACACCGGCCTCCGGGTCTACCTTCCGGGCGAACGCCTCGGGATAATCCCGCTTCCAGCCTGCCATTTCCTCATCGGAGACCTTCTGCACCTCCACCAGGAAGCCGGATACCGCCATACCGGTGGAATTTTTGCTGGTCATGGAGGTGGGGGTAATGCAGTTGATGCACCCGCCCCGGTCCAGCCAGCCGGGAATAATGGGGTCCAGCCGGGCCCCGTGGTCCACATAGCAGGCCTGGGGAATGAGCCGTTCGGTCACATAGGCGGCGCAGAGCACAATCCCCCGCTCGTTGAACACCTTTACAATATCCCCATGCCGGATGCCCCGCTTTTCGGCCTCGGAGGGGTGGAGCCAGCAGGGCTCGTATTGATATCCGTCCTTGGCCCGAAGCTTCATGGTGGGAACCTCCCGGTTCCATACGATGTCGTCGCATTGGGCGTGCATCCGCCACCGCCCGTGGTTGGAAACGCACAGCAGCGGATATGCCTTGGCCCGCTCGGAGCTGAGCCGTTCGTCATGGCTCTCGCTCTTTTCAATCCAGTGGGGGACCGGCGGCCGCTCGGGGTCGTCGGGCATGTGCTTCTTGATATCGGTCGAGGAGTACTCCAATAACCCCGTGGGGGTGGACAGGGGATGTTCCTTTGGATTCTCCCAGAACTCATAGAGCCCGGCGGGAATACCGGCCAGGTCCTTCCGGGGTGGAATGACGAAAATCCGCTCTTTTTTGAACGCTTCCCAGCTCATCCGCTCCTCGCAGCCGCTGGCCTTGTAGAAGAGCCGCACCCGGCCGGCCTCGCTGAGCTTCCCGGTGTAGGCGTCGTAGAACTCCGGGCCCAGCTTCTCCGCCACCTTGGCGCACACGTCGAAGTCGGACAGGGACTCGCCCACCGGCGGACAGCAGGGCTGCTCCAGGTAAACGGACTGATACACGCCGGAGGACATGTCGTTGCCCAAATCGGCGATTTCGTGCTTGGTGGCCACGGGCAGAATGAGGTCCGCGAAGTAGCAGTCATTTTCCAGCCAGGGGTGCTGCGCCACCACGGTTTCGATGGAGGGGTCCCGCATGGCCTCCACGTGAAGGTTTCCGTTGTTCCAGCAGGTCACGTTGCAGGGGGAGTCGGTCCAAATCATGTGAACGGTGGACAGTCCGGGCCTGGGGTAGACAATCTTGTCAAATTGATACTTGTTGGTGGGCTTCCGGTAGTTGTTCTTATCCGGCTGCTGGCTGGTGGAGAAGCAGTGAAGGCCGTACCATTCCGCGTGCTTTTCCAGAATGGCCTTGTGAACCAGGCATCGGGGGATGAACTGGAGGGGGGCGGGCAGCTGCTCAAAGAGGGGGGCCAGCTCCGGGGCCTTCTGCTTCTGCTCTTCACTGAGCACGAACCGTTTCATGTTGATGGTGTCGGGCAAATCCCCATCCACGGGCCGGAGGGCGTCGCAGATGTGGGGCACCTTGGGGAGGAATTCTCCCTGGAAGGGCAGGGGATAGTCCTTGGCCCACATGTTCCATTCGATCATTTTGGCCTGATGGACGCCGGGCTTGCCCAGTCCCCGCATGCCCAGCAGCATGACCTCCAGCCGGGCGGGCTCGGTGGAGTAGGGCCCGCGAATGAGGGAACCGCCGTTGCCGTGGAGAATGGAAACCGTCTTTTTCGCCCAGTCCCGGGCCAGGGCCTTGATGGTCCATTCCTTGACGCCGCACTTTTCGGAGGCCCAGGCGGGGGTTTTGGGCACGCCGTCCTCTTTGCCCATCACATAATCGACGAATTCGTCAAACCCGTAGGCATGGGAATCAATATACTCTTTATCAAAGGTCCCCTCGGTGATCCAGACGTAGGCGATGGCCAATTGAAGGGCGGCGTCGGTGTTGGGCAGAATGGGAATCCACTTGTCAGCGTGGACCGCCGCGCCGTAATTGAGGTCAGGGCAGATATAAACGGATTGAATCCCCAGCTCGGTAAACCAGTAGCACAGCCTGCTTGGCAGGTGGGAGACCACGCCCAGGGGCGTGGTTTCGGGGTCGCAGCCCCAGAAGAGGAGCATGCCGCAGTTCTGCGCGATATCGGGGTAAAGGTTGGCGGTGGGGGCCATCTCGCCCACGGGCTCGCAGCCCCAGACGTGTTTCGCGCCCCAGTACCAGCCCTCCCAGGAGTCCATGTTCCGCATTTGAAGGGTGTAGCCGCCCATCAGGGCCAGAAGGCGGTTGGGGCAGCCGTGGCTGGGGGAGACGTTTTTCCCCTCGCCGTGCATGTCGGACTCACAGAGCACGGCCTCAGGGCCGTAGGTTTCCTTCATGCGTTTGAGCTCATCGGCGCAGAGCTGAGCGGCCTCGTCCCAGCTAATGCGGACGTAGCCTGACGTTCCCCGGTTCTGAGGGTTGCGCTCTCCGTTGGGGTCCCAGTCCACCCGCTTCAGGGGGTATCTCACCCGGTTGGGGGAGTAGACCCGGCTTTTGTAGCCCAGTCCGAAGGGGGTGATGGTGGCCCGGTTGGGGGGAGAGAAGGTCTGGCCTCTGGCCTCAATGGACCAGGGCCTGCAAGCCTCGCCCTTGTAGTCCTTCTCATAGGTGTAGGGGCGGATTCGGATCATTTTTCCGTCATTCGAGTCCACGAGGCAGGGGCCTCCGCTCTCCGGACCCATCAGACTGTAGCTGATGATATTCTGTTCCTCTGGCGTAAACTTATCGCGCACCGTCAAGACCTCCCTTGCTTATTGTTGCTTTTATTCTTGATTTTTGAAAGAAAAAGAAGCAAAAAGAACGTTACACTGTAGATTCCGATGACATCATCGGGCCCCGCCCTCAGGCGATTCTCAAGCGCCGCTGAAAAATCTGTCAAACATCCACACAAGAGCGGCTTTTTATCCGTTTACATCATAGCACAAATGCACAGAAAGACGGAAACAGAGAATCTGCACACCGTCACAACTGATTAGATGTTACAATTTCAGGTAAACTCAGCTGTACCAAGGCATCGCGGCGTTTAAAATTAATTACAGAACGGTTGGTATGCAGTTCTTCCATCAAAACCCCGTTGACTTTGGAACAGTTCCATGGTTTAAAATGAAGCTGTCAAATTGTAAGCAGGAAACAAAAAGGTGGAGGTGATGTCATGGAAGGGCACGAAAACGATGTACGGCTGGGCCCGCTGGAGAAGGACGGCGAAAAGATGATGAGCCGCCTGGAGTCTGGCAGCATGATTGGGATTCTGTCCAAGAGCGAGGTCATGTATGTGTTCCGTCTGAACGGGGATTATCAGTGCTTCATCCACCCGCTGGGGGCTCCGGAGGGACGGCGCAAGGCGCTTCCCGGGGATGAGGAGCACCGGGCGGTTGTGAAGAATCTGGCCGCTCTGGCGGACCAGCTGTTTGAGATTGAGTACCAGCCGGACATGCACCCCATGGGGGTGATGGAGGCGGCGGAGCGGGGCATCATCGAATTTCTGGACATGATTGGCCAGCTGCCGGTGGAGGACCACGATTTTATGGCTTAGGGAACCACTGATTAAATCGGTGCACGCGTCTTGGCGGCAAAATTTCCGCCTGGACTTCGTGAAAAAAAGTTTGAAATCCGTCAGGATTCCTGCACTTTTTATCACTCGCCAGACAAAAATTTTGCTCGCCAATCCACGCACACCGATTTAATCAGTGGTTCCCTATTCTTTTTCTTGAAAGGAAAAGAACCAAAAAGAACTTCAGACTGCGCCCTCATGCCAGCTTGCCAGTAGAACCAGCTTAAAGTTCTTTTGCTTCTTTTCGTTCAAGAAAAGAAGAGAAAAATGAAGCATGTAGGAGGTATGGAGATGAATTACACCATTCGCACACCCGAGGGAGTACAGACCCTCACGGACGGGGAAATCTCCGCCAAGGCGAAGGCCTTTGCGGAGGCGTGCCCCAGCGAGATCACCTGCGCCTTCCGCGTCTGGTACGAGGGCTTCGAGGGCTACGGCATGCCCGCCAAGGGCGTGGTGTCCGCCATTGAGCAGGGGATCGCGTCCAGCGCTCAGTGGACCTGCGTGGGTCCCCGCCGGTTCGAGAAGTACGGACTGGTCAACGCCTACGAGAACCAGAACTACCAGAACGCCGCCAAGGAGCTCAACGGCCATCCGATGATTCTGCACCGGTTCCGTTCCGGCGGGAAATACCAGGGTCCGGACGGCAAGGTCTGGTGGATTCCGGTGGTGGAGCAGTTCGACATGCGCTGCTTTGAGTACCAGGACGGCAAATACGTGGGGACCATGACGGAAATCAATCCCAATTCCGACTATGCCAAGGCCATGGTCGAAGTCAAGTAAGGAGGCAGCATCAATGGCAAAGGAACGCGTTACGCACAGCGTATGTGTGGGCGGCCCCCTGACCATCCACACCGATCTGGAAACCGGCAGAATCCGCCGGGTCCGGCCCATCGTTCTGACGGAAGACGACGCGCCGGGCTGGGTCATCAAGGCCCACGGCAAGGAGTACACCCCCCAGCGGAAGACCACCCTGTCCCTGCTGGGCTTCACGGAGAAGGACCGGACCTATTCCTACGACCGCATCAAGTACCCCATGATTCGGGAGGACTTTGTGGAGACGCCGGACGGCCAGAACCGGAACACGGAAAACCGCGGCAAATCCGGCTACCGCCGGGCCACCTGGGACGAGGCTCTGGGGTTGGTCGCCCGTGAGACCAAGCGGATTCAGGAGACCTACGGCAAGGAGGCGGTCACGGCCATCACCTCCTCCCACCACTCCTGGGGCCTGTGCGGCTATAAGATCTCCCTCTTCAAGCGGTTTTTCTCCATGCTGGGCTATACCCGCGTGGCGGATAACCCGGACTCCTGGGAGGGCTTCCACTGGGGCACTCCCCACACCTACGGCTATTACTGGCGTCTGGGCGGACCCGAGCCCTTTGACATGCTCAACGACGCCATGAAGAACACGGAGACCATGATCATGTGGTCCCACGACCCGGACACCACCCGCGGCGGCTATTCCGCCCAGGAATCGGCCCTCTGGCGCTGGTGGATGAAGGAAGCGGGCGTCCAGTTCATCTACATTGACCCGTTCAACAACTTCTCCTCGGTGAAGCAGGCGGACAAGTGGATCGGCCCCCGGATGGGCACGGACGCGGCCCTCTGCGAGGCCATCGCCTACGTCTGGATCACCGAAGGCACCTATGACAAGGAGTACATCGCCAAGCACGGCCACCGCTTTGACGAGTGGCGGGACCACATTCTGGGCCTGGGCCCCGACGCCACCCCCAAGACCCCGGCCTGGGCCGAGGAGCTGACCGGCGTGAAGGCGGCGGATATCAAGGCCATTGCCCGCCGCTGGGCGTCCACCAAGACCATGGCCGGATCCGGCATGCGCGGCGGCTTTGGCGGCGTGTGCCGCACCACGGGCGGCACGGACTTTGCCCGCCTGATTGTCTCCCTGCTGGCCATGCAGGGCATGGGCAAGCCCGGCCGGAACATGTGGACCGGCACCTGCGGCGGCCCCATGAACTACAACTTCTGGTTCGGCGGCTATTCCGATCCTCTGTCCTCCATTGCCAATGCCCCTGTGGCGGACCACCCGGCCATCAACGAGGTCCAGCAGGTGCTCTACCGGACCAACCTGCCTGACGCGGTGCTGGACGGCCATTACGAGTGGCTGGGCGAGGGCTTCTGCGGCGGCGGCCTGGACTTTGAGTTTACCCGCCACGTCTACCCCATGCCCGGATGCAGCGAGGTCCATATGTTCTGGCGGTACGGCGGGTCCTTCATGGGCACCATGCTGGACACCAACAAGTGGGTCAAGATGTACAAATCCCCCAAGCTGGAGTTTGTGGTCAACCAGGATATCCACCTCAATCCCGAGGGCCGCATGGCCGACGTGATTCTGCCCGCCTGCACCAACCTGGAGCGGGTGGACATCGGCGAGGTGGGCAACTCCGGCAACGGCGGCTACTGCTCCCACTCCCAGACCGGCAACTCCTGGCAGGTGATTGTCTATCAGGACAAGGCCATTGAGCCGCTGTGGGATTCCCGCTCCGACTTCTGGATTTTCTCCCAGGTCGCGGCCCGCCTTGGCTGGGGCGAGGCCTTCACCGAGGGCCGGGACGAAGAGGGCTGGGTGAAGCGGTTCTACCAGTTCTCCGACCTGCCCAAGCACATGGAGTGGGAGGACTTCAAGAAGAAGGGCTACTACATCCCGCCCGTCTCCTACAAGGAGGAGAACAAGGACCCGAAGACGGGGCTGATTGAGAAGTGGGACGAGTATCCCGGCTTCCGCTGGTTTGCCGAGGACCGTCCCTGCGACACGCCCAACCACAAGATTTTCCAGGAGGAGTGCAAGCTTGGCACCCTCAGCGGCAAGTTCGAGTTTGTCTCGGAGTCTCTGCTCTATTGGGAGCCGGACGACGAGATCCGCACGCCCATCGCCCAGTACAAGGACTCCTGGGAGGGCCACAAATCCATGTCCGCGGACAAGTACCCCTTCCAGATGATTTCTCCCCACCCCCGGTTTGACTACCATACCCATTACCAGCAGCATGCCACCTGGCTCTGGGAAATCCCCCAGAACCGGAAGCTGGTGAACGGCAATCCTTACCTGATTTGCCGCATCAACCCCAAGACGGCGGAAGCCAAGGGCATCCAGGAAGGGGACATTGTGGCGCTGTTCAACGGCCGCGGCACGGTGCTGTGCTGCGCCCATATCACCCGGCGGGTGATGCCGGAGACCATCCACGCCTACACCTCCTCCGGCATTTACAATCCGGTGAAGTACGGCGAGATATCGGCGGATAAGGGCGGCTGCGTGAACATTCTGACGCCGGGCCGGCTGATGGGCGACTACATCCCGGCCATGGTGCCCAACTCCTGCAACATTGACGTTCGGAAGGCGGAGGCGGACCCGAATCCGGGCCAGGGCTTTGAGCACATCCTGGAGGCGGTGGACGCCCAGCAGATGTTCCGCTGTGAAAAAACGTCGGCGGAAGCCGATTGGCTGTTTGGCGAAAAGGAGGCAAAGTGACATGAAATACGGCATTGCGATTGATTCCGCCCGCTGCATGGCCTGCTACGCCTGCTTTATGGCCTGCAAGGACGAGCATTGCGGCTGGGACACCACGGTGTCCAAGGCCCAGCCCCACATGGGCCAGTATTGGATGAACATCAAGGAGTGGGAGCGGGGCGACAACGAGCGGCACATCAAGACGGCGACGGTGCCCACGCCCTGTTCTCACTGTGATAACCCGGCGTGCATGGCGGCGGCGAAGGACGGCGCCGTGTACAAGCGCCCTGACGGCATTGTGATCATTGACCCTGAGAAGGCGAAGGGCCAGAAGCAGATTGTGGACGCCTGCCCGGTGGGCGCGGTGTATTGGAACGAGGAGGAGCAGATCCCGCAGAAGTGTACCATGTGCGCCCACCTGCTGGACGACCCGGACTATCCTGGCAAGGAGCCCCGGTGTGTGGAGGCGTGCCCGAACCAGGCGTTGATTTTCGGTGATTTGGACGATCCCAACAGCGAGATTTCCAAGCGGATTGCCCAGGGCAAGGTGACGCAGCTGGAGTGCCTGG
Organism: Oscillospiraceae bacterium; assembly: GCA_022793095.1. Classification (GTDB taxonomy): domain Bacteria; phylum Bacillota; class Clostridia; order Oscillospirales; family Oscillospiraceae; genus JAAWCD01. The sequence continues at coordinate 9,677 of JAAWCD010000077.1, forward strand.
GGAGCCAGGGCTCTTCTGTGGTGCACCTGAACATTCCCACGGCGTTCCTGGCTGGCACGGTGTTCCTGCCTGCTGAGGAAGAGGAAGTGGCGGTTGGGGCCCATGTAAAGGCGGCCTGCGAGTGCGGCACGGTGTTTGAGATGGACACCAATTGGGCCGGTGACTGGGAGTTTGAGGATCTGCCCAAGAACAAGCAGTTTACGATTGAAATCACCATGGACGGATACAAGCCGGTGACTTACACGGCCGTCACCGACGCGGACCATTACGTGGCGGAGACCTATCTGGAGCGGTTGTAAGCGCTCCCGGATGGAACCTTCCGGCACGGCGGGGGCAAGCCCCCGCCCTACGTGCCAGCATCCCAACCATTGCACGGGTAGCTTGGGAGAGCGGGCCAGACAAGTGTCCGGTTCCCACATCATAAAAAGACGGCAAATTTGCGGTGAACGAAAAACAGACGCAAATCTGACAAACTTGCACCCTCGCCGCGTAGCGGCGCGCGGAGGCTACCCCACGGTCGCCCCGTCGTCGCAAAGTCCATTCCATTCGGAACAGCCTGACGGCTATTCCTCATTTCATTCTCTTGCTCCGCCTCGCCCCACACGGACCACTTCGTTGGGTCCGTGCGGGGGCCCCTTTCCCCCGTAACTTCTTCCGATACGAGCGTAGGAGGGGAGCTCAAAGAGGGGGACCTAGGTCCCCCTCTTTGCGTCCTCTTTCCGTCTGCTTTCTCCCACGCGGGCCTTGGGGGCCCCATGCGAGCTCAGCGAAGCGGGTAAAGGGGGTCCCCGGCGGGCCAGCGGCCCGCTGGGGAAAGGAGGAACGGCGGAGCGAGTGAGCCCTCACGCTTGCGTGTGGGCGAACGATACGAAGCCCGTGACGACGCGGGGAGAGGAGGAGCAAGGGAGTGGGCGTAGTTTTCGCCATCAGGCGGAAACGGAGCTGAGCGGACTTTGCGACGGCGAGTGGACCCGCCGGAGGCAAGTAGGAAGCATAAAACAATAGAAATGTATCGGTGAAGAGGCTGAATCTTCTTCACTTGGCAAGACCAAATTTTCAGCACAGCAAGATGGAGGAAACACATGGAACGAGTAGTAATCGTGGAAGCCTGCCGCACGGCGGTAGGTTCCATGGGCGGAACACTCCGCCCGCTCCACGCGGTGGACCTGGCCTCAGCGGTTCTCCAGGGGATCCTGGACCGGAGCAAGGTAAACCCCGAGGAAATTGACGAAGTGATCTTAGGCCATTGCCGCCAGACCTCCGACGACCCGAACATCGCCCGCGTGGCGGCGCTGAAGGTGGGAATTCCGGAGTCCACCCCGGCCTATACGGTGATGCGGCAGTGCGCCTCCGGCATGACGGCGGTGCAGAACGCGGCCATGTCCATTATGACGGGCATCAACGGCGTGGTCATCGCGGGCGGCACGGAGTCCATGTCCAACGCGGTCTTCTACCTGCGGAATGCCCGCTGGGGCGTGGGCACGGGCAATACGGAGCTGGTGGACGCCCTGACGGAGGGGCAGTTCCAGTCCCAGCCCCAGGAGACCTACGGCCGCTATAACATGGGAGCTACGGCGGAAAACGTGGCGCAGACCATGGGCATCACCCGGGAGGAGCAGGACGCCTTCTCTCTGGAATCCCAGCGCCGGGCCATCGCGGCCATTGACGGCGGGAAGTTCAAGGAGGAAATCGTCCCGGTAGAGGTCCCCCAGGGCCGGAAGAAGCCCCCGGTTGTCTTTGATACGGACGAATTCCCCCGCCGGGATACCAACGAGGAAAAGATGGCGAAATTGAAGCCCTGCTTCAACATCCGCAAGGATGAGGAAGGCCGGGTGTATAACGACAGCGCTCTGACGGGCACCGTGACGGCGGCCTCCTCCTCCGGGCGGAATGACGGAGCCTCCGCCATGCTGCTGATGAGCGAGAGCAAGGCCAAGGCCCTGGGCCTCAAGCCTCTGGCCGTGGTGAAGGGCATGGGCACCGCTGGCTGTGATCCCCGTCTGATGGGCCTGGGCCCGGTGTACGCGGTGCCGAAGGCGCTGAAAAACGCGGGCCTGACCCTGGACGATATCGGCCTGTTCGAGCTGAACGAGGCCTTTGCGTCCCAGTCCCTGGGCTGTATCAAGGCGCTGGGCCTGGAGAACCGGATGAATGACATCAACGTCAACGGCGGCGCGATTGCCCTGGGGCACCCTGTGGGCTCTTCCGGATGCCGGATTCTGGTGACGCTGTTGTACGAGATGCGCCGCCGGGGCGTAAAATACGGCCTGGGCACCCTGTGCATTGCGGGCGGCATGGGCCAGGCTACCATCCTGGAGCTGTGCGATTAACTTCTTTTCTTTTGAAAACGAAAAGAAGCAAAAGAAAACTTGAAGCTGTTCTTCTGCGGTGGTTCCTTTGGGAGCCTGCGCCCTGTAGGGCCCGATGGCCTCATCGGGCCGTTCCGGCCGGGTTCCACCGCCTGAAATCAATTGAAAGAGGGTAATTTCCTTGGCGAAATCGAATAAACTGATCATTTCCTGCTGCCTGTCAGGAGCTGCTACAAAGAAAGAAGCGGCCCCGACGGTCCCCTATCATCCGGATGAAATCGCGGCCGAAGTGGTCCGTGTGGCCAAAGCGGGCGCGGCGGTGGCCCATATCCATGTCCGGGATGATGAGGGCGTGAAATCCATGTCCACGGAGAAGTTCAACGAGGTAGCCCGTCTGACCCGCGCGGCCTGTCAGGAAGCGGGCGTGGACATTCTGCTTAACTTCACCACCTCCGGCGGGTCCTATGTGGACGACGAGCGCCTGGCTCACCTGTACGCCAACCGTCCGGAGATGTGCTCCTTTGACGCGGGTACGCTGAACTGGTCGAATTCCTTTGTGTTTGAGAACCACCCCCGTTTCCTGGAGAAGCTGTGCAAAGCGGTGAACGAGCTGGACATCAAGCCGGAGGTAGAGGTTTTTGACGGCGGCTTCATGGGCAACACGGCCTTTTATGTGAAGAAGCACGGGCTGAAGACGCCGACGCACTATCAGTTCATCATGGGCGTGCCGGGCGGTCTGGACGGCACGGCGAAGAACCTGGCCTTCCTGGTGGATATGCTGCCGGAGGGGGCCACCTGGTCGGTGTCCGGCATTGGCAAATGCCATATGCCCATGCTGCTGTGCGGCATCGCCATGGGCGCGGACGGCGTGCGCGTGGGCCTGGAGGACAACATTGTCTACGGCTATAAGAACGGCGAAAAGATCATCGCCACCAACGTCCAGCTGGTGGAGCGCGCGGTGGAGCTTGCGAAGCTGGCGGGCCGGGAGATTGCCACGGCCCAGGACGCCCGTGAGATCTGGGGCATCAAGCGGAACTTCCTGAAGGACGAGAACTGAGTAAAAAAAGCGGCCGGCCGTCCTTTATGGACGGCCGGCCGCGGCAGAAACGTCACAGCCCTATTTTGATTTTGCGCCAGCAAGGATCATCAGGAGTCCGATGACGCCCAGCGCCAGACCGATGAACCAGAATAGGGAGTCGCCGGGGGCAGCGAAGATGACGCCCAGCAGCATAACCGCGAATCCAACATTTCCCCATTTCAATGGAAGCACCTCCACTCCTCCGAATTCTGGCCAGTTAATTGCATACATAATAGCATGTCTATGGACAAAAATCAACCTGTACCAGCGCACCCCTCTTGCAATCCCCCCGAAAATCTGCTATGCTGTTCCCATCGAATAAAATATCACACTCCGAGCCCCTGCATCTAAAGCGGCAGCCATGACGCCGGGGCCTGGCTTTTCGGAGCCACGGGGCAGGGACGGAAACGAACCTGCCTTCCCATTGGAAAAGGAGCGCACCCGTCCGGCAGGGCGGGACTGTTTTGACGCGCTGCTTTTCGGGCAGCGTTTTTTTCTGTTCTTTTCTTGAAAGATTGAACGACACTTGCTTTTGCGGAGCAAAAGCTTAGTGGAGTCCATCCGAGCGAAGCCGGAAAAGAACCAAAAGAACTTGAAACTACGATACCTTGGAGGTGCCGCCCATGCCCAAAACCTCATTCACCCAAGCGCGGGACCTGCTGCTGTCCCTGAGCACGCCCATCTCCCGCACGGAGCGCGTCCCCTTGACCTTCGCTCTGGGCCGGGTCCTGGCGGAGGATGTGATTGCCCAATCCGACGTTCCGCCCTTTGACCGCTCTCCCTACGACGGGTACGCCTTCCAGGCCGCCGGCACGGCGGGGGCCTCCAGGGAGAACCCTGTCACCCTGAAGATTCTGGAGGAAGTCCCGGCCGGTTCCATGTGGAGCCGCCCGGTGACGCCGGGCACGGCCACGAAGATTCTGACCGGTGCGCCCATCCCTCCGGGGGCGGACGCGGTGACGAAGTACGAGGACACGAAATTCACCGCGGAGACCGTCACCCTCTTCGCGCCCTCCCGGCCGGGGGACAACATTGTTCCCCAGGGGGAGGATGTGCACACCGGCGATCTTCTGGTCCCCCGCGGCACGATGATTGACGCGGCCCTGCTCGGATCGCTGGCCTCCCAGGGCATGACGGAGCCCCTGGCCTGCGCCCGCCCGAAGGTGGGGGTGCTGACCACGGGCAGCGAGCTGGCGGAAGCGGGAGACACCCTCTCAGGGGGCCGGATTGTGAATTCCAACCGGTATACGTTCCAGGGCGTTTTGTCGGAGGCGGGCTGTGAACCGGTCTTTCTGGGCGCGCCGGGGGACACGGTGGAGGCCATTGCCCAGGCGTTGGAGGCGGGCCTTTCCCAGTGCGACGCCATCGTCACCACGGGCGGCGTCTCAGTGGGGGACTACGACATGACTCCGGCGGCGCTGGACGCCATAGGAGCGGAAACGCTGGTGCGGGAGCTGGACCTGAAGCCGGGCGGAGCCTGCGCTTACGCCCGGAAGGACGGCAGGCTGATCTTCTGCCTGTCCGGGAATCCGGCCTCAGCGCTGACGAACTATTACGCGGTAGTTCTCCCCGCGCTCCGGAAGCTGACGGGGCTGGGGACGCCGGAGCTGCCGTCTCTGCGGGTGCGGATTAAGACAGACTATCCCAAGAGGAGTCCCAAGACCCGGCTGCTGCGGGGCAGGCTGGACCTGAGCGGCGAAGGCGTGGCCTGGATGGAGCTGGCGGAGGCCCAGGGGAACGGGGTGCTGCACACGATGATTGGATGTAATCTGCTGGCGGTGGTGCCTGCGGGGAGCGGACGCCTTGCGGCGGGCACAGAGCTGGAGGCTTATCTTCTTTTCTTTTAAAAAAGAAAAGAAGCAAAAGAAAACCCTGCAAAACTTCGTTTTGCCTCTTGTATACACAGGTTAAAGTTCTTTTTGCTTCTTTTTTTCAAGAAAAAGAAGAGAAAACGAGGTGGGAACATGCGAAAAGTGAAGACAGAAGAGGCGGTGGGGCTGACCCTCTGCCATGATATCACGGCAGTCCGGGACGGCTTCAAGGGCCGCGCGTTCCAGCGGGGCCATGTGGTCACGGAAGCGGACATCCCGAAGCTGTTGGACCTGGGCAAGCGGCACCTGTTTGTCTGGGAGGAGCAGGCGGGCGAAATCCACGAGGAGGACGCGGCCCTCCGCCTGGCGGCTCTGGCCCCGTCCTTCCCCCAAACCGCGCCTTCCGAGGGAAAGGTGAGCCTCAGCGCGGCGTGCGGCGGCCTGTTCCGGGTCAACGTGCCCTTGCTCACCAGCCTGAACTCCATCGGGGATATCACCATCACATCCCTGCCGGACCATTACCCGGTCCGCCGCGGCCAGACCGTGGCCAGCATGCGGATTGTCCCCCTGGTCTGCCCGGAGCCGGAAATCGTGGAGGCGGAGCGCCGGGCGGCGGCGTCGGAAACCCCTCTGTTCCAGCTCCTGCCCTACCGGGAGAGGGTGAAAACCGGCGTCATTATCACCGGCTCGGAGGTCTATTCCGGCCGCGTCCAGGACAAGTTTGAGCCGGTGGTCCGGCGTAAGCTGTCCGCCTTTGGCGCGGAAATCCTGTCCTGCACCCTCTGTGACGACGATTTGAGCATGCTCAACGAGGCGATTCAAGCCCTCCTGGCCCAGGGCGCGGACTTGATTGTCATGACCGGCGGCATGTCGGTGGACCCGGACGACCTGACGCCCACGGCTATCCGCGGCTCCGGCGCGGCGGTGGTAACCCAGGGCCTGCCCGCCCAGCCGGGGAACATGTTCACCCTGGCTTATTTAGGGAAAACCGCCATTGTGGGGGTTCCCGGCGCGGCCATCCACCGCCAAACCACCGTGTTCGATGTTCTTCTTCCCCAGCTGATGACCGGCGTGCCGCTGGGGAAGGAAGACCTGACCCGGCTGGGGGACGGCGGGCTGTGCCAGCAGTGCGGGAATTGCCATTGGCCCAACTGTACATTTGGACGGTATTAAGCCTATGAAAGACCAATTTGAACGGGAAATCAGCTATCTGCGGGTGTCGGTGACGGACCGGTGCAACCTGCGGTGCCAGTATTGCATGCCCGCTGAGGGCGTGTGCAAGCTGGCCCGTGAGGACGTGCTGAGCTACGAGGAAATCCTGGAAATCGTGTCAGCGGCGGCGGAGCTGGGCATCACCAAGGTCCGGGTCACCGGCGGGGAGCCTTTGGTCCGGCCGGGCGTGCCCGAGCTGTGCGCCCGGATTGGGGCGCTGCCCGGCATCCGGGAGGTGAGCGTCACCACCAACGGCGTGCTTCTGGAGCGGTATGCCCAGGAGCTGAAGGAGGCGGGAGTCCGCCGGGTCAACGTGAGCCTGGACACGATGAACCCGGAGAAGTACCGGACAATCACCGGCGGCGGAGAGCTGAGCATGGTGCTGGCGGGCGTGCGGGCGGCGGCGGAAGCGGGCCTGCGGCCCCTCAAGCTGAACGCGGTGCTGATTGGCGGCTTCAATGACGATGAGATTGAGGCGTTTGTGGAGCTGACCCGGGACCAGGATATTCAGCTCCGGTTCATTGAGCTGATGCCCCTGGGGCCGGGAGCGGCCTTCGGGCCGGAGGCGTACCTGCCCGGAGACACTGTGCTTGCGCGGGTGCCGGAGCTGGAGCCGGAGGCGGAGGACGGCGGCGTGGCGCGGCTGTACCGTCTGCCGGGCGGCAAGGGGAAGGTGGGGCTTATCGCGCCGGTGAACCGGCATTTCTGCTCCACCTGCAACCGCCTGCGCCTGACCTCGGAGGGGCATTTAAAGCCCTGCCTGCACAGCGCCCAGGAGGTGCCCCTTCGGGGCCTCCACGGGGCGGCGCTGCGGGAAGCGGTTGCGGAGGCGATCCGGCAGAAGCCCGCGGCCCACGGGGACCTGACCCTGGGCCACGCCAGCGAAGCGGGCCGGGCGATGAACACCATTGGGGGATAAACAGCCAGACCTGGCCCATAAACAACGAAGGGAGCGCAAAATTTTGAACGACTTCACCCATTTCAATGAAAACGGCCGGGCGAGAATGGTGGACGTATCGGCCAAGGCGGACACGAAGCGGACGGCCATTGCGTGGGGCCGGGTGCTGGTGAACCGGGAGACCTTCGAGCTCATCCGCACGGGCGGACTGAAGAAGGGGGATGTACTGACCACGGCCCAGATTGGGGGCATCATGGGGGCCAAGCGCACGTCGGAGATCATTCCCATGTGCCATCCGATTCTGATTTCCGGGGTGGACCTGGACTTTCAGCTGAACGAGGCGGACCTCGCGGTGGAAATCACGGGGACCGTCTCCTGCACGGGGGCCACGGGGGTGGAGATGGAGGCGCTGACGGCGGTTTCCGTGGCGGCGCTGACGGTCTACGACATGTGCAAGGCGGTTCAGCGGGACATTGTCATTGACCAGGTCCGCCTTTTGCGGAAGACCGGCGGCAAATCCGGAGATTTCACCAATCCAAACGCGCCGTGAAAGGGCGGCTGCTCTGTCTCTTTGGCGTTGGAGGAATCCTGGTCCTGACCGCGTGGGCTGTGCTTTTCTTCCGGCGCTGGCCCTATGCGGCCTCTGCTGCGGGCGGGGCGCTTCTTTTGGCCGGACTGCTGGCGTTTGTTCTGTACCGGCTGGCGGTCTGGCGCTTTCCCTGGTTTGTGGCGGAAAAGCGGCTCGTGAAATTTCTGAAAAGGGATAAAACAGCCTGGATTCTCTACGGAAGTACCTGTGAAAACGCGGATTGTAACGATGACGGCACAGATAGCGAGGAGGTGCCTGAGCTGTCCTTCCTCCTGGAGCTGGAGCGCCGGGAGGGATTGAAGGTCCTGACGTTTTCGGGGGAGGTCCATTGGGAGGACAAATCCAAGCTATGTGAACTGGAGCCCGGCGCGGAGCTGACAGCGGTCTTCACCACCGGCACGAAGGCGCTCTACTTCACCGGACGGGCGCGGCTGCTGGAGGCGGAACCGGCGCGAAAGGACTGCCGGATTCAGCTGTCTGTCCACCGGGCGCGGCTCTCCAACCGGAGGAAGTCATTCCCGATTCTCTGACAGAAGCCCTGTGAAAGGGCGGTTTTGAAGGTGGTTGCAGTGAATATCGATCAAATTGATTCATCGAATGTTGACGCTGTTGCAAATCTCATGTCGGCCATAAAGCCCGACTGGTGGGATTTTGAGGGCGCGAGCCAGCAACTGCGGGACGTATCCCTGCTGGCCAGGCTGATTGGCTGGTACATGGGGGAGCCCAGAGCGCCAAAGGGCTGGATTTTGTGCGCGGAATATGAGGGCTATTCCTGCCTGAGCATCGAGTGTCTCGGATACGACGAGGACGGAACCTTTGTGATGGAGCATCAGCTGGAGCCGCTGTTGCAGCGGGCGGAAGCGCACGCAAGGGAAAAGGGGTTCCGCAATCTGAAGTACATCATCGGCTCAACGGACCTGTCCTGTCACGGCAGGCCGGTTGTGAATTACGCGGAAGAATTACGGACATTGCAATCCAATGGCCGGGCGCATTTTGACTATTTTGTGCAGTATGGCTTTACCCCGACCGGTTTTATCCCGAATTGCTACGGAAAGGATTATCACGGCATTGTCATGATAAAACCGCTGCTGTGAGGCGCCGCCGCCTTGCCGGAGGGCGCCGCACCCCTTGAACCCAGCCGCATGATCGCCGGCATAACGTTCTTTTTGCTTCTTTTTCTTTCAAGAAAAAGAAGGAACAACAAAGGAGGAATGGACATGGAACTGACCGCCGCTGTCATCACGGTCAGCGATAAGGGCAGCCGGGGCGAACGGGTGGACACCGCCGGTCCCGCCGTCTGCGCCCTGCTGCGGGAGCAGGGCTATGAAATCGTGTACACCGCCATCATCCCCGACGACTACGAGACCATCCGGGCCGAGCTCCTCCAGTGCGCGGACGAACGCGGCGTCTGCCTGACCGTCACCACCGGAGGCACCGGCTTTTCCCCCCGGGACGTGACGCCGGAAGCCACCCTGTCCGTGGTGGAGCGGGAGGCCAGGGGCATCCCGGAGGCCATGCGGGCGGAAAGCCTCCGGATCACGCCCATGGGCTGCCTGAGCCGGGAGGCGGCGGGGATTCGGGGCGGCACGCTGATTGTCAACCTGCCTGGCAGCGAAAAAGCGGCCAGAGAAAACCTGTCGGCCGTGCTCAAGCCCATTCGCCACGGTTTGGAGGTTTTGCGGGGCGTATCCGGCGACTGCGCCCACATTCATTCCCATGAAAACCATACACATTAGTCTTTTTCAGTCAAAAACAGCACAATACTGACCCCGCGCGTCTTCCAGATTTCGTACATGGAGGCGGGGCGGAAGGCAAGGAGGAAGGACGCAATGGCAAACATTCTGGCGGTCTGCGTCAGCGAGCGCAAGGGGGAGCAGAAGCACCCGGTCGAGCAGATTGAGCTGAAGGCAGACCATGGCATTGTAGGGGACGCCCACGCGGGCAGCTGGCACCGTCAGGTGTCGCTGCTGGGGAAGGAGAGCGTCCAAAAGGTACAGGAAAAGATTGATTTTACCCTGAAACCCGGAGATTTTGCGGAAAATATTTTGACGGAAGGCATCATTCTCTATGAACTTCCGGTGGGAACCCGGCTGAAGCTGGGGGAGGCGCTGTGTGAGGTGACGCAGATTGGGAAGGAGTGCCATTACGGCTGTGCCATCCGCAAGGCTGCGGGGGACTGCGTCATGCCCCGGGAGGGCATTTTCGTGAAGGTGCTGACCCCCGGCGTTGTCCGTCCCGGCGACGAATTGACGCTGGTGGAGTCCTGAATCAAAAGGGCCGCACAGTTTTTTTGAACTGTGCGGCCCTTTTTGGGCTCCGCCCAAACCCGCCGGGGCGTTGCCCCAGACCCCACCGCCCTTTCAAAAGGGCGGCCCTAAAGTTTATTTATGTATCATATGGCTTTTCCGCGATTGGGAGCCAGACCTCGAAGTAACCGGTGAGCAAATCCCCCTCCAGGACGCTGGCCAGCAGTTGGCCCCGAGCGCCGCCGGTGATGGTCAGCCCCTGTTCATGGGCGTAATCCACCATATACCGGATGTGCCGCGGGGAGAAGTTCCCCTTGCCGGAGCTCTTGAACACCGAGTGGATGGAGCGCTCCGACCGCAGGTGGGCCACCGGCGGGTCCTGGGCTACCTTCAGCTGTTCCGCGTAGTCCATGGCCAGCGCCAGACCCCAGCGGTAGTCCCGGCCTCCGTCCTGGAGAAGATCTTCCTTTTGAATCTCAAAGCAGCGGCTGGTGAAGGGGATTAGGTCCAGCCAGTCCCGGGAGAGCCGCTGCAGGGCCGGGCTGTTGTCGAAGCTGTCCGTATAGCGGTTGATGTAACGGATGACCTCCGGGCTGTCTCCGAGCTCACACCTGCCCAGCAGGCGGGGAATATGGGTCAGCTCCTGCCGGTGCTCCTCCGACCGCTTCAGCAGCAGCTCACAGCGGGTGATGGTGGCCCGAAGCTCGTCCTCCTTTTCGTAAAACAGGGTGGAAAGCTGCCGGGCCGAGGGAATACGGACCATCTCGGCAATCTGCTCGATGGAGAAGCCGAAATTCTTGAACCACAGACAGTCCATTAAAAAGTTGACATCCCAAGCGTCATAATACCGATAGTCGTTATCCGGGTCCTTGGTGGGCTTCACAACGCCCTTTTTCTCATAGTAGCGCAGCAAATCCGGGGAAATCCCCAGAATCTTGGCCACGTCTCCAATCTTGTACCTCACGCCGTACACCTCCAAAGCAGGCCGCTGTTCTGTCCGTTCTCTATTATAGCGTTTTTTTTTCCGTTTGTACACTTTATTTTACCGGAATGTTATGCGATTGCGACAAGTTTTCAGAGCCTGCTTCCGTGTTTTGCGTCAGTCTGTCCAAATCTGGTTAATATTTTCTTAAATTTTTTCGGGCACGGCCTCGTATAAGGCCGTCAATCCATTGCAGCGCAATGGATTGACGGTTTTCTTGGCTTCGGACCGATCCCCTTTTCAAAATATGTTTCTCTGCTATAATAGGGGCTGGAATCCCTGCTTTCTCTGCTGGTTCACAGGTCGAAATGCAGGGAATTCACATTCAAATGGCCGTTTTTCACAATCGTTTGGCTTTTTAGCCTGGATAACTGTACATGGAGGCTTTTCATGAAGAAACCGCTTTCCGCATTCCTCTACCAGCACCGGCATTGTGCGATTCTTTCCTACTTTATCATCTATCTGGCCTGGTTCTGTTATCTGGAACGCACTGTGCGGCCCGCCTACTGGATCCACTCCTGGCTGGACGACCTGATTCCCTTTCAGGAGCTGTTCGTCATCCCCTACCTCTTCTGGTTCTTCTATGTGGGCATCGCTATCGCGTTCTTCCTCCGCCGTTCGCCAGAGGAGTATTACCGGCTGTGCGCCTTCCTCTTTACCGGCATGACCCTCTGTCTCACCATCTACACCTTCTTCCCCAATGGACACCATCTTCGTCCTTGGAGCTTCCCCAGAATGAACGTCTTCTCTGAAATCGTGCGGATCATCTACTCCGTGGACTCCTGTACCAATGTGGACCCCAGTATTCATGTGCTCAACTCCCTGGGCGTTCACATCGCCGTCTGGCGCTCCGAGGTGCTTAAAGATAAGAAGTGGGTGCGGTACGGCTCTCTTGTGGCCTGCATCCTCATCTGCATGTCCACGGTCTTCCTCAAACAGCACTCCGTTGAGGACGTGGCCGCTGCCTGCGTGGTGGCGGTTCCCCTCTACTGGATGGCCTACCGCTTCGATTGGAGCCCGGTCCTTGAACGCCTGCGGGCCGCCCGCAGGGAGCGCCGGGAACGGGTGAAGGCGGAATAACGAAAAAACAGCTGGAGCGTTCCAGCTGTTTTTTCCTTTTCAGGACGGCATATTTATGATATAGTAATCACGCGGGCACAGCCGGCATGATAATTGCTGATTTGGTTCTGAGAGGTGAAGATAAATGAAGCGTTTATGTCTTATCCTTGTGTTTCTGCTGAGCCTCGGGTATCTCGCCGGATGCTCTGACAATGCGGCCGGATACACGCCGGACCCCGCGGAAACAACAGTGCCATCCAGCCTGCCCGTGTCAAGCGATCCGCCGGAGATGTCCGGGCAGGAGCGCTATTGGGCGGACTATCATTATCTGTGGGACCTGCTGGAGAACGAATACCCCGGCTATCATGCGGCAGTAACCCTCACACGGAAGGATTTCTCGGTTGTCAGGGAAACCTACGGGGAACGAATCGCGAATGTGACGGACGATTACGCGTTTTCTAACGTGGTCAGGCGCTGTCTGCGGGAATTCCAGTCCGCCGGTCATCTGGGAATGATCCCGATCAGCGAATATGACAAGATGTGGGATGACCTACAGCGGCAGATGGAGGACGGAAGCCTTCAGCCGATGAACAGAACAAATTTTGACTGCATGAAACGGCCCCGCGCACAGCATTTTTACGGCAGATCCTCCCAATACGAGACGCCGGCAAACGCCAGCTCTTCTTCAAATGCCCTCGGGACCAACCTGAGCATTTCCCTTTTTCCGGACAATTTGATGGCCTATCTGTCTGTAAAAGAGATGACCAAACCTTATGAGAGATCTGACGGGAGGGAGTTGGCGGATTTTTTCCGGCAGATTGAGGCCGCGGGATATAAGCACTGTGTCATTGATATCCGGGGGACCAGCAGCGGAAGCGATTCCTACTGGCTCAACGCAATCGTGGAGCCCAATTTGAAGGGTGAAATTGGCTGGGAGACCTACTCCCTGGTCAAAGGTGAGGCCTGCGCCAAGTACATTCCAGTATGCCTTTGACGAGCCGCTGTATCAGATTTCGCCAATCAGTGCGTTTCCCCTGGAGCAGTTTCCAGCGATGAATAAAAGTGTGCTGGAGGAGTTCCAGTTCTTTTACAAAAAAGACAGGGGGCTGGCCAGGGAGGACGGCAGGTATGCGCCGCTGTTTTCCGGACAGTTCTGGGTTCTGATTGATTCCGGCGTCTATTCCACCTTGGAGACCTTCGCCCAATTCTGCCGGCAGACGGGTTTCGCGACGCTGGTGGGCCGTCCGACCTCCGGCGGCGGAGGCGGGATTGACCCCAAGGTTTTTTCCCTGCCCTACACGGGAATCTGCATCAAATTCGACGCTGAAAGCGTGCTGAACCCCGACGGAGGCTTTAATGGAGTGGTTGGAACCGCGCCGGATATCCTGTCTCCAGAGGGGGAAGACGCCCTGAACACCTGCCTGAACGCAATTCAGAAGGGACGGGCTTCGTAAAGCATCAAACCGGCGGTATGCTGCCCGTATTGGGCACATACCGCCGGTTCTGTTTGTTCCTATTTTCAAAAAAGAGAAGCGCATCGTTCCACAATGGCGTTCAGCTCGTCCCAATGGGCTTCCATGTCAGAGACCAGCTTGCACTGGGTGCGGCAGCGGTCCAGGTTCTGGTGCTCCCGGCTGATGTGGAAGTATTCGTCGCCCACCAGGTAGTCCGTCAAAAACCGGATGCCGCACTCCAGCGTCATCAGCTTGGCGCCCCAGGGCAGATACTTGACCTCCGCCTTTGTCAGCGTGCCCCCGGCGCCCTCCAAAAAGGCGGCGGTGTATGTGGCGAACAGCTCCACATCCAGATTTACCTTGCTCAGGTCCGTCTCGTCCTCCGCGCTGTGATTGGCTCCAAACCGGATGGAATCCCCAAAGTCATTGATGGACAGGCCCGGCATCACCGTGTCCAAGTCAATGATGCACATGCCTTCACCGGTCGTTTCGTCCATCAGCACGTTGTTCAGCTTGGTATCATTGTGCGTCACCCGCAGAGGCAGCACGCCCTCGCGCAGCGCCTTCAGGGCCACCGAGCAGTCCGCCTCACGGGCCAGTATGAAGTCAATTTCCGGCTGGCAGAGCTTTACCCGGTCCATCGAGTCAGCGGCCACAGCCTCCTTCAGCTTCCGCAGGCGGTCCTCGGTGTCGTGAAAATGGGGGATCGTCTCATGAAGGGTCTCCGCCGGATAGCCCTGCAAAAGCCGTTGGAACCGGCCGAAGGCCCGGCCGGAGGACGCGAACAGCTCCGGCGTCTCCGCCGTCTGATAGCAGATGGTCCGCTCCACAAAGGGATACAGCCGCCAAGCGCCGCCCGCCTGGTCCGTGTAGTAGGGCTCGCCGTTCCGGGGGCGGATGACCCGCAGGGCCTCCCGGTCCCGCTCGCCGCCGTGCTGCTCAATTTCCCGGCCCAGGTAGTCCGTCACACCGGTGATGTTCTCCATGAGCTGGTCCGGGCGCTTGAAGGCCGCGGGGCTCATCCGCTGGAGGATGAACCGCCGGCAGCAGCAGTCCTCCGGCTGGGTATGGACCACAAAGGTGTCGTTGATGTGCCCGTTGCCGTAGCGGATCGCGCCCACCACCGGCGCGCCAAAGTCAAAGGCGCCCAGCACCTCGCTGAGACGTTCTTCCGCGGATGACATCACTTCACCTCCCAAAGCTGGTCAGGGTAGAGCCCTGCCGCCGTCTTCTCCGCAATGGCCGCCACAACCTCGGGCTTGTCTTCCCGGTAGGTGACGCCATACCAGCGGTCCCCGCTCCGAAGCACCTTCACACGGGCCTTGCCCTCGTCAATGAGCTGGCTGACCACGCTGGGCAGGAAATACTCACCCTTTTCCGGGTTTTCCGCCAGGGCCTTGTCCAAAAAGGCCGGGAACCGGGCCAGGGCCTCGTCCAGAAAGCTCCGGTTGAAGCCCCACATGTTCAGGGACACAATGGTGTCCTCCGGCAGCTCCGTCCAGCTCTGGCCGCCGTCCTCGGTGAAGCGCAGGGGTGGCCCCTGCTCGATCTTGGTGCGCTCCGTGATTTGGGACAGATAGTGCTCTCCCGTCTCCCCGCACACCCCGCGGGCCACCGTGCCGTTCTCGCTGACCGTGTTTTTGAGCAGATAGCCCACCATCACATACTCGTAAATATCCCCGTCCGGATGGTTGGACAGATAGTTGAAGATTTCCTGATAGGCCTCCGGCCCATAGTAGTCGTCCGCGTTGATGATGGCAAAGGGGCCGTCCACCAGCGTCCGGGCTGACATGGCCGCGTGGGCGGTGCCCCAGGGCTTGGTCCGGCCCGCCGGAACCGCGTAGCCCTCCGGCAAATCGTCGCTGAGCTGATAGGCGTACTTGACCTCCATCACCCGGGAGATGCGGTTTCCAATGGCCTCCTTGAAGGCATCCTCAATCTCCGGCTTGATGATGAACACCACCGTATCAAAGCCGGCCCGGTGAGCGTCGTAAATGGAGTAATCAATAATCAGCTGGCCATGATTGCCCACCGGGTCCAGCTGCTTGAGGCCGCCGTACCGGCTGCCCATGCCCGCGGCCATAATCACCAGAACCGGCTTGCTCATTGAACCGTTCCTCCTTTGTATCCGTTGGGATTCGTGGACTGCCACTTCCAGGAAGAGGCGCACATGTCCTCAATGCCGTACTGGGCCTCCCAGCCCAGCTCGTCCCTGGCCTTGGCCGGGTCCGCGTAGCACACCGCGATATCGCCGGGCCGGCGGGGGTCGATCACATAGGGCAGGGTCTTGCCGCAGGCCTTCTCATAGGCGTGGAGCACATCCAGCACGCTGTAGCCGTTGCCCGTGCCCAGGTTGCAGATGAACAGGCCGCACTTGGCGTCCAGCTTCTTCAGCGCCGCCACATGGCCCTTGGCCAGGTCCACCACATGGTTATAGTCCCGCACGCCGGTGCCGTCCGGCGTGGGATAGTCGTTTCCGTAGACGTGGAGCTTCTCCAGCTGGCCCACCGCCACCTTGGCGATATAGGGCACCAGATTGTTGGGGATGCCGTTGGGGTCCTCGCCGATGA
>JAAWCD010000078.1 GCA_022793095.1 Oscillospiraceae bacterium
CACGGTCATTTTGTCTCCTTATGCTGTCAATTTCCTCCCATGAAAAACCATTCAGCATGATTGAAATGAATTCCCCCTGCGCGGCATGCCCATCATGGATGATGTCCACAGCCCCTTTGCATATCCTCAAATGTGCTGTCTTACGGTTGCATTTCAAATACTCTTTTCTTATATAACCGCACTGTTCCAGACGTTTTATGGAAGACGATACCTGGGATTTTGACAGATATCTGACCTTAATAATATCTGCTGCTGTATCGAAACATGGATTATTGGCTAGCAAAGAGAAGGATGTCCAATTCCATTCGGGTAATGCTATGTTTTACACAGACCCCTTCCACACATTCTGAATAGAGTGCCTTGACTGCATTTTGATGTTCCCATGGATTTAGTGGAATCATTGCGCTCTCCCTTTTATTCTTTTTAGAACTATTTTAGAACAAAAAAAGATTGTGTCAATCGTAAAATTTGAAAAACAGAAAAAATTTCGGAAAACAAGCGAGTCTGTCCGGCGCGGCAGTCAGAGCGGCCATAGCATGCTCCACAAGACCTATGTCCCATCCCTGATGAAGATTTGCGGGGGCTTCGGCATTACACTGGCACAATTTTTCTCCGAAGAGGACGGATCCGTTCTGCCGGCCTGAGATCAGCGAATCTGCTTGGCTCAGTGGGACAAGCTGGATTCCCACAGCCGGGAGCCAGCCCTGGCCTGCATGGCTGGATTGGCAGCGCGGCAGGAGGGCCATGCCGGCCATCTGCGGCGCGTTCCGCGGCATTGGACGGCCCACGGGGGCCTCTCCAGCCTGTTCACGGTGACGGAGCCCATATCCGTAGCCAACAAACAGGTGGATGAGATTTAGAAGCTGTATTCACAACCATTGAACGGCATCTGAACTCGTCTTTTGCCGTCATGCCGCGCCAATTTTTCTTGGAATCCACCAAGGATTCCGGCGAAGAATTGGCTTACCTGACAACAAAATCCTTCGTCCATCTGCCATTCCCCGGTTATGAATACAGCTTCTTATATTCCGCCGCATTTACTGTCTGCTGGCGATCTCCATCCATCCGTGAAGTATTGCCTGACGAATTTCTTCCTGCTGTCCCAGATGCCCACCACCGGCTGACAGCGGTGGTTGCGTGCGCCTGGACCGGTTCACGCCAAAGCTAACTCGCCTTAAACAACACATTCTCCTGGCTCCGATTTGGATGCCAGCCCTCTTGCCAACGATTTTGTTACACATACGCCCCAGCGGGCTTGCTTGAAAAACGGGGAAAAGTCTGATATAATGACCGTGACAAATAAAACCGGTTCCGTCAAAACCGGCAAGGAGGAAATTATCATGGTTGTTACGTACCGTCCCAAGGGCGTTTGCTCTCAACTGATGGAAATTGACGTGGAAGACGGTCTGGTCCGCTCTCTGAAGGTGACAGGAGGCTGTTCTGGTAATCTCCAAGGCATCGCCAAGCTGGTGGTTGGTATGAAGGTGGAGGATGTCATTGCCCGGCTGGACGGGGTCCGCTGTGGTTTTAAGCCCACCTCCTGCCCCGACCAGCTGGCCCAGGCGCTGAAATCCATGACCCAGTAAGACAGCAAGAACGGCGGCGGAATCCGATTCGGATTCCGCCGCTCTTTTGTCCTTCAGCCTTTGGCCACAGCCTCCGCCATTCGGATCCCATCCACTGCGGCAGAGACAATGCCGCCGGCGTAGCCGGCCCCCTCGCCGCAGGGGTACAGACCCCGCAGGGCGGACTGCCCGCTCCCGTCCCGCAGGATACGTACTGGAGAGGAGGAACGGGTTTCCACCCCTGTGAGCACCGCATCCGGCGCGGCGAAGCCCCGGACCTTACGGTCGAAGAGGGGCAGCGCCTCCCGGAGGGTGTCCGTCACAAAGGGGGGCAGGCAGCGGTCCAGATCCGTCCAGGCCACGCCGGGCCGGTAGCTGGGCTCCACTTCTCCGCCGGAGGCAGAGGGACGGCGGACCAGAAAGTCTGCCGCCCGCTGGGCCGGCGCGGAAAAGTTCCGCCCGCCCAGCTCCCAGGCCAGCCGCTCCCAGGTTTCCTGAAAGCGGACCCCCGCCAGCGGGTCCCCACCTGGAAAATCGGATGGGCCCACCCCCACCAGAAAGCCGCCGTTGATGTTGACCCCGTCTCTGGCCCGGCAGCTCATACCGTTTGTGACCAGTCCGCCCGGCGCTGAGGCGGCGGCCACCACCTGCCCGCCGGGGCAGACGCAGAAGGTGAAGGCCGACCGGCCTGAGGGCAGGTGGCAGGACAGCTTATAGTCCGAGGGGGGCAGGCGGTTCCAGGCCTCGCCATATTGAGCGCGGCTGATGCGCTCCTGATGGTGCTCCATGCGGACGCCGATGGCAAAGCTCTTGGGGGCCAGGGGCACGCCGGACGCCTGAAGCATGGCGAAGGTGTCACGGGCCGAGTGGCCGGGCGCCAGAATCAGCGCGTCGCAGTCCAGCCCGTATTCTGTCCCACCCTGCCGGACAGTGATGCCGGTCAGCTGTCCGTTTTGCTGTTGGAGTCCGGTCAGCTGAGCCTCAAACCGCACGTCACAGCCCAGGGAGATAAGCTCCTCCCGCAGGACCCGGACCACCCGCCGCAGCACATCGGTGCCGATATGGGGCTTGTGGCTGTAAGCCGCATCTGCCGGAGCCCCAGCCTGGACCAGGGTGTCCAGCACAGTCCGGATCCGGGGGTCGTGGGTGCCTGTGGTCAGCTTTCCATCGGAAAAGGTGCCCGCGCCCCCCTCGCCAAACTGGACGTTGGAAACAGGGTCCAGCGGTCCGCCGGACCAAAAGGCCTCCACATCCCTGGCCCGCTGCTCCACCGGACGGCCCCGCTCCAGCACCAGGGAGGGGATGCCGTTCCGGGCCAGATAGAGGGCGGCGAAGAGGCCCGCCGGACCCATGCCCGCCACCACCGGCATCCGCTCGGAGGTCCGGCGGGGCGCGGGAAACCGGTATTCCAGCGGCTCCAGCCGGGTCACATTTTTGAGCGCGCTCAGCCGCCGGAGCAGCTTTTCTTCCTCTGCCACCCGGACATTGACCGTGTACACCAGGTGAAGGTCTGATTTTTTCCGGGCGTCGATGGACTGCCGGACAATCTGGAGCTCCAGAAGGCTGTCCGGCGGAATCTGGAGCAGCCGGGCCGCTTTCTTGTGCAGTTGTTCCCCGTCTCCGGCCAGAGGCAGGTTGAGATTGGTGATACGGAGCATGGAAAGAAGCCCCCTTTCCGTCGTTTTCCTTAGTATATCACACTTGAGGGGGAAAGGCAAAGCTGTTAAAATCACCAGAAGCGGGACCGCATCCGCGGTCCGCTTCTGATTTGAGCCTCTGGTCTTCTGGCGGATCCCGCAAATTAGCAATTGCTAACCGGCACATAATTTCCCATTTGTGCTCTTCTTTTTTCTTGAAAGAAAAAAGAAGCAAAAAAGAACTTTAAACTGCGCGCTTATTTGCCGTTCCGAAGCGAAAAAAGATGCCCGTTGAAAGGCATCTTTTCCCAATCTATAAATCAGTCACCCGCCGAGCAGAATCGCCATGTGGGCCAGCGTCGCGCTGTCGTTCTGAAAGAGTTCATCCCGGAGCCTGGCCTTTTCCGGCGTATTGTGTATCAGTCCACGGCTGGCGCACACCACCATCCGGAACAGCTCGGCCTTGTCGCCGGACGCCCCTTCCCGGCAGCTGGCTACCGCCATGAACCGGAAGAAGGAATACAGGTTACAGAAATCCACATAGCTTTTCCAAAGCTCCCCTGGGCCTCCCAGGTTGGGGACCTGGAGATTGAAGAACAGGGACACCATCAGGTTTTCCATGAAATAAGCCCGGTCCTTAAAATTCTCCTCAAACCGCGCCCGTGCGGCCAGATACGGCCCGTGCGGGAGGGAAGCGTTGGCGCTGTTCAGGCTCTGAAACTCCATCTGGATGCCCAACCCGGCGGCTACCTCCTCCGGCACCTTTGCGAAGTCCCCGGTGCGTACAGCGGTAGAGAACATCAGCTTGACATTATTCAGCAGAAACATGGGGAGCGCCTTTTCCAGCGACGGCAGAACCAGCGCCCCTGCCGTCTCCGGCGCGTCCGCCCGCGCCTGGGTCCGGGCCAGCCACAGATCAATGTCCCGCTCCCCGTCCGCCAGCTCTTTCAGTGCCAGCCCCATCAGAAGCATCCGCTGGGGCAGAGTATACCGCCGGTCCTGGAGCAGGTCAATGCACTGGGAGCGCACGTCCTGGGTGCGGAGGCACAGTGCTTTTTCCGCCTCAAAGGTAAGAACCTTCTGCTCCACCTTGGGCAGGGGGTCGGAGACGAAATCCACCCCCTCCGGCAGGTTCCACAGCAGCTCTAAAACACCCTCGCAAGCCGGGGTCAGAAATCGTTCCAGATAGGCGGAATCTCCATAGGCTTTCCCTCGGGGAAACACCCGGCACACCTCCGGAAGAGCCTCCGGCCCCTTTTCCAGCTGGAGAGAGCACAGCCCGTCTTCCCGCTGGAGGGGACAGGAGCCTTTCCTAAGATCAAACTCGCCGTACCAGCGCCCGGCGTTGGGCCCCTTTTTGACCCGGCGCACAATCTTTTGCAGGGTTTCCGTCAGCTCTGGAGAACCTTCCTGCCGTTTCAGGGCAAGATAGTCCTTTTTGCTGAAGCCGACGTGCCAGCCCTTGCAGCAGGTATAGCGGCACCCGCCCGCCAGGCATTGGAACTGGTCGTAGTAGGCTGGGCGCAGGTCAAAATCTACGGGGAGGGTGGGGAGCTGTTGGGCCATGAGGCCACCGCCTTTCTTTCATCGTAAAAGGGGCGGGCCGAAGCCCGCCCCCCTTGGGTTTTATGCGGTTTTCCAAGAACCAGTTGAACTTACTGAAGCAGCTGAAGTACGCCCTGGGGCACCTGGTTGGCCTGGGCCAGCATGGCCTGAGCGGACTGAATCAGGATGTTGTTCTTGGTGTACTTCATCATCTCGGCGGCAACGTCGGTGTCGCGGATGGTGGACTCGGCATCCTGAATGTTCTCGGTCATGACGGACAGGTTGTTGATGGTGTGGTCCAGACGGTTCTGAGTGGCGCCCAGAGTACCGCGGATATCAGACACCTTGTTGATGGCGGCCTTGATCACGTCGATCGCGGCAGCGGCGCTGGTCTGATCGTCGATGCGGATCTTATCCAAGCCGAGCGCGGTGGTGTGGATATCCTTGATGTTGACCTTGAGCTGGTTGAAGTCCTCAGCAGTGTCGCCGATCTGAAGGGTCAGGGAGTTACCGGCCTCCTTGGTGACAGTGGTCTGAGAGGTGGTGCTGTCGAACTTCTGAATGGCACTCTCCAGGCCGTTGTCCTTCTCGGTCAGGTTGGCGTTGCCGGTGTAGGTGGTACGCTCGGTGATCACCAGAGCCTCGCCAGCCTTGGCCACCTGGACGTCGAACATAGCGTTGTCCTTGGCGGCCACAGAGAGGCGGTCCATAGCCTTACGCAAGGCGTCTCCGGTGGTGGCATCAGCGGCGGTGCCCAACTGCTCCAAGTCGCGGATGTCCACCACATGGACGTTGTCGGCGTACTCGCCGTTGAACACCTCGTCGGACTTGGCAAAGACATAGTAGTCATCGCCAATCTTGATGCCCGCGCCGTCGGCGAAGAATTCGTCAACGTCGTTCAAGCCATCATCAGCCGTACCACCATTGGCCTTATCAAAGCGGATCACGGCCTCAGCATAAATGGTGCCAGCGGGAGTAGTGCCCTCGTTGATGTTGCTGGTGGCGGGGTGCAGGGTCTCGCCGTTGACGTGGTTGGTGAACGCTGTCTCATCCCCGGCAGCGACATTGCCAGCAGCCTTATAGTTGAGGCTGACGTTGAAGTTGCCCTGGAAGAAATTGCCTTCTTGGTTGGCATCCTCTGCTGCTTTGGCGGCGTCCGCAGCGTCGTTGTAACCCTTATCAGTCATCTCAAAGTGCAGCTTGTCGCCCTCACGGGTGACTTTGAACTCAATGAACGTCTGATTGTTGTCACCATTGGCGTCACTACCGACCTTGAGATACACTTTGCCGTCATTCTTGTCGATGACGTCCATGATGGACTTGGCGATGTTCTCAGAGGTGATACCGTCGTTGTCAGAGGTCACGTTGTACTCAAGCTTATCATTGCCCTGGTCGTCCAGGAACAGACAGTTATTCTTCGGCGCGGTAGTGTCTATCTCCTGGTTGCCGTCCAGGCCGAAGACCAAGCCCTCGATGGTGGTGCCGGCGGCGAAGTTCTTGTTGGTGGTGCCGTCCAGGTCCACGGTGAAGGAGGTCTTGCCCGCCTCGGCGGCGTCCTTGTGGTAGCGGACGCTCTTGTCGCTGGCGTAGAGGTCGGTATCGGTAGAGCCAAAGTTGACACCGGTCATTTCCAGGCCGCCCTTGCTGTTCTTCAGAGCCGTCGTTCCATCGGCAGCTTTACCGTAGGTGTTGGAGCTGATGACCATGTCGTTGAACTGGGTGGTGGTGTTGGCCACGCGGCCGTCAGCGTCCATGGAGCCGTCCAGCAGCTTGATGCCGTTGAAGTTGGCGGAATCAGCGATACGGTTGATTTCGCTGTTGAGCTGGTCCATCTCCTTCTGGAGCTGGGCGCGGTCAGTGGTGTTGTCGTAGGTGCCGTTGGCGGACATGGTCGCCAGCTCCACCATACGGTTGAGCATGTCGTGAACTTCCGTCAGAGCGCCCTCAGCGGTCTGCACGAGGGAGATGCCGTCCTTGGCGTTCTTCTGCGCGGTCTCCAGACCGGTGATCTGGGCGCGCATCTTCTCGGAAATGGCCAGACCGGCGGCGTCGTCACCGGCGCGGTTGATCTTGTAGCCGGAGGACAGCTTTTCCAGGTTGGCCTTCATGGCGGAAACGTTGTTGGTGTAGTTGCGGTAGGCGTTCATCGCCATAATATTGTGCTGAATACGCATGAGTTTGATCTCCTTTCAAACCGTTTAATGTGCCCCGGAGCATCCTTTTACCGAAACACAGGTCGTGGAGCGCCCTCCGCTTCCTCCTTCTGTGGCCACAGCAGGTGAAACCTCAGGCGCGGTACTATATTTCAACCGGCTCGCGACCACCGGTCAAAACCGAATCAAGCCGGGTGCTCCCGCAGGGCAGGGCACTCGAAAAAACGCCCATTCAGCGTTCTTCTGCTTCCTTCTTTTCAGCGAAAGAAGGGAACATATACTCCAGGCGTTCCCGGAGGAAGCGGGCATCCGGGCTGTCGCCCATCCGCTCCAGCGCCTGGCGCATTTCCAGGAGGGCTTTCTTTTTGGCTGGATTCCAGGGGAGCTGCTTGACATTCCGGTGGTGCGTGGCAAACACGCACTCAGGCCGTTTTCCGCCCTCCCGTTCCAGCACCGTGCCCCGCACGATGGGAATTTCTTTGGGGGCCTGAATCATCAGGCGGGCCCGGTCGCCGTTGAGGCGGTCGAACTGAATGACGGTTTTGCCATCCACGGTGAAGTACTCACCGGCTTTCATCGAAATACAAAGCATCTCAGAATCTCCTTAATCATCCAAGCGGTTTCATCCTGAAACCGCTGTTTGAGCCTATACGGCGCGGTCTTCCTTTTCCCCGCGCTGAGCCGCCCGCTGAAAGGTGGACAGAGGCATGCCGCAGGCGTTTGCCGCCTGCCGCAGGGACATGCGGCCATCCAGCCAGGCCCGGCGGCACTCCTCAAAGTTCTCCGGCAGAGGCAGGGCGGGCCGTCCGAACCGGACGCCCTGAGCCTTGGCCGCGGCGATGCCCGCCGCCTGCTTCTGCCGCCGGGAGGACCGGCGGCTTTCCTCGGCAAAGGTGAGGTACAGTTCTGTCACAAAGTCGCCCAGCAGATCCTGTCCGGACTCCAGCGCGGCCAAATCACCGGCGATTTCCTTCGCCAGGGCCTGCATTTGATTTCGCTGTTCGCCGAAGCTATCTCCGGGCTTGAGGGAAAGAGAACACATAACAGACCTCCTGCCGCATCTGAAAACCGAATCTGCACAGAAAGTATAGGTTTTGTGCAGCTTGGATGAAATTAAAAAAATATTGAAAAAAGGCTAATCTTTTCAGATTATCATCCGAATAAGTAAGTGAACCCGCTGGAGAACAGCGGTTCCAAAACCTATGCTTTTTGTGCAGCTAAATCATCAAAAAAGTTTTAAAAATCCGCCTGCTGAGCAAAATTCAGCGGACGGATTCATCATTTTGTTTCTATTATTCTGTCAGTTTCTCTTCCAAAAGCGCTGAAAAAGGCCGCTTTCCCGGCTGGAAACGGGAAAGCGGCCTTTTTATGGTTCTTTCGGGCGGGCCTCAATGCCGCGGATGAAAATGTCAACCTCCGCTGACACGAAATCCGCCTCGGGCACGTCGCAGGGCACGCCCTTAACCACGCTGTACAGCAGCGTATGAGAGGTCAGGGCTCCAAAAAACGCGGTTACCGCCGCGTTCAGGTTTAAGTCCTGCCGGATTTCCCCTTTCTGCTGGAAGGGGGTCAGAGAAGTCACCATATTTCTGCGCGCGGTGCAGAAGCTTTTTTCATAGTACACGGTTCCAAACTCTGGAAATTTGTTGGAATCCCGCATCACCGAGCCCAGGAAGGCGTTCCGGTGGGGGTCGTGGGCAATTTCCATATAGGTGGCGGCGATATTGCGGACGAGCTGCCGCCAGTCTCCGGAGTCCGCCCCGACCATAGAGGCGGTGGGCGGCGTGGCGTGGGTGTACAGCTGGAGCACCTGAAAGAACAGGTCCTCCTTGCTGGCGCAGTACTGATAGAGCGCCGCCTTGGAAAAGCCCATTTCCTCGGCGATATCGTCCATGGTGGTTCCTTCAAACCCCCGCTCGCCAAACAGGGTCAGGGCCACGCGGGTGATTTCCTCCCGTCTCCGGTCGTATTCCGGCCGGAGCTGGGCCACCTCCGGAATGTTCAGCGAGGCAAACAGCTGCTTCTTTCCGTCAAAATACAGGTAGATGGTGGACGGTGAGATCTGGGCCTCGTTGGCGATGTCAATAATCTTCGTCTCCGCGTAGCCCTTCCGGAGAAACACCGCTGTCGCGGCGGCCTCGATTTTCGCTTTCAGCTCTGCCTTCCTTCGTTCGTTTGTCATGTTTCGCGCTCCCTTTTTCCGTTGCTGTACCGGTCCTTATTGTTAGTAAAGCACAAAAAAAGAAAAATGTCAAACCCAAAAGTGAGCCAATTCCACATTGTGCCGCAAACCTTTGGGAATGAAGTGGATTTTTTTGTTCAGATGTGATAAAATCCAGAGAGAACAGGTCATTTTCGCGCCTTTTCAGTCAGTACAGAAGGCGCGTTTTCGTACCTCTGAACGAAACGCGAACCATATATATAATTAAGGAGTGAATTCGGAATGGAACGGGAAATTCAGACGCTGAAGGAATGGGTGGAGGACAGCGGCAGTATTGTGTTTTTCGGCGGGGCCGGAGTATCGACGGAGAGCGGAATTCCAGATTTCCGCAGTGTGGACGGCCTGTACCACCAGCACTACGACGAGCCGCCGGAGACGATTCTGAGCCACACCTATTTTGAGCAGAAGCCGGAGGCTTTTTTCCGGTTTTACCGGGACAAGATGCTGTGTCTGGACGCCAAGCCCAACGCCGCCCATAAAAAGCTGGCGGAGTGGGAGGATCAGGGCAGACTGACAGCGGTGATTACCCAGAACATCGACGGCCTGCACCAGGCGGCAGGCAGCAAAAACGTGCTGGAGCTCCACGGATCAGTCCACCGCAATTACTGCCAGAAGTGCGGCGCTTTTTACGGCGTGGAGGCTGTCAAAAACAGCCAGGATGTTCCCCGCTGTTCCTGCGGCGGGGCCGTCAAGCCCGATGTGGTGCTTTACGAGGAGTGTCTGAACGAGGAAACCATGTCCAGAGCTGTCCACGCCCTGCGGCAGGCGGACATGCTCATCATTGGCGGCACGTCTCTGGTGGTGTACCCCGCGGCGGGGCTGGTCAACTACTATCGGGGGCATAAGCTGGTGCTGGTGAACAAGACGCCGACCCCTATGGACAGCCGGGCAGATCTGGTCGTGGCCGGGCCCATCGGGCAGATCTTCAGCCAGCTGTGATATCTCTTGACAGGAAGCCGTATGAAAAAGCTGTTTGACCGGACGCTGTGGAAGTTTTTGCTGGTGGGTGTGGTCAACACGCTGGCCGGGTCGGCCATCATGTTCGGATGCTACAACCTGCTGGGCCTGGGCTACTGGGCATCCTCAGCCGCAAACTACCTCTGCGGCAGCGTCCTGAGCTACGCGCTGAACAAGCGCTTCACCTTCCAAAGCCGGGAGAAGGGCAGCCTTGGCCGGTTCGCGGTCCACATCCTCCTCTGTTACCTGCTGGCCTACGGAATCGCCCGGCCCCTGACGCACTGGGCCCTGTCCGGCGCGGACGCCGCCCTGCGGGACAACGCGGCCATGCTGGCCGGGCTGGTGCTCTTCACCGTCCTGAACTACGCGGGCCAGCGCTGGTTCGTCTTTTCCCGTTCTTTTTCTTGGAAGAAAAAGAACCAAAAAGAACTTTAAACGGCGCGTTTTCTCAAAATGTCCAGTAGAATCCGTTTGAAGTTTTCGTTTGCTTCTTTTCTTTTTCAAAAGAAAAGAAGAGAACAGAAAAAAAGCTGGAAACGTTTTTCCTTCGATATCATTTGACATTCGTTTGTCTTACGCCGTATAATAAAGTCGGTTAAGTTTGGACTGTTGCGGGTCCAGGCCCGAGAGAATCTGGCGTCTCATACAAAGGAGTGATCTCATGAAGGGAATCGTGCTGGCTGCCGGCCGTGGAACCCGGCTGTACCCCATGACCCGGCCGGTTTGTAAGCCCCTGCTTCCCGTGTTTGACAAGCCCCTGATCTACTATCCCCTGTCCGTCCTGGTTCAGGCCGGTATCTCCGAGGTGCTGATCATCGTGCCGCCGGGAGAAATCCCCGTCTTTGAAGCGCTGCTGGGGGACGGGCGCCAGCTTGGCATGTCCATTTCCTATTCCGTGCAGCCGGTGGCCCGGGGCATTGCCGACGCCCTTCTCATTGGCGAGGAGTTCCTCGCGGGGGACGACGTGGGCCTGGTGCTGGGAGACAACATTTTCTACGCCACATCCCTGGGCGATACCCTGAAATGGGCCGCCCGGCACAACGAGGGCGCTACGGTGTTCGGCTATTACGTGGAGGATCCCCGTCCCTTCGGCGTGGTGGAGTTCGACGAAGACGGCCGGGCCATTTCCATTGAGGAAAAACCCCGGTATCCCAAGTCCAACTATATCATTCCCGGCCTCTACTTTTATGACAACTCGGTCATTGACATTGCCAAGCATCTAAAGCCCTCTGCCCGCGGCGAGCTGGAGATCACGGATGTCAATCTGGCCTATTTGCAGCGGGAGAAGCTGCGGGTGGTGCCTCTGGGCCCTGACTTCGCCTGGCTGGACGCGGGCACGGCGGAAAGCCTGCTGGAGGCGGGACAGACCATTCGGGACCTTCAGAACACCACTGGGCGCTATGTGGGCTGCATTGAAGAGCTGGCCTATCAAGAGGGACTGATTAGTCAGGAGCAGGTCCATCAGCTGGGCCGGGAGCTTTCTATGACCTTGTATGGCCAGTATCTGCTTTGTCTCTGACCGGATTTTGCGTTTCACATTGTAATGCTGAAACACAGCATGAAAATCAAGCGGGTGAGCACCTACCAACCGTCAGGCTGGAAACCGCCTGACTCGGCTTGCCGAAAAGCGGCCTGTCCAAAGAAACGTAGGCAGGCCGCAAAATGCAGTATAGATAACTATAAGAAGCGGCACCAGGCTTTCTGCGTCCACCATTTCTATGCCCCCTCGCTCATTTTTCCTCGTTCCAGCCTCTTTCTCACCCTTATCCTATTTTACTAGATTTATTGAGAAAAGCCTGCCAGATGGCAGGCTTTTTCGACAAGCTGGGAACCGCTGATTTAATCAACGGTTCCTTTTATCTTGACTATTAGAAGAAACAGTAGGGATAGGGGCGTTGTTCACGATACTGGATAAGGTACAACGTTGTGCAAAAAAAGACAAGGTTTGCAGCCCTCTGGTAGAATGAAGTAGCGACACACCATTTAGAGAGGAGACAGCAATCCATGTCAGAGAAGATTGTACCGCTACCCGCACCAACAATGTCATGGAACGGCTCAACCGGTAGATCCGGCACCGCACCAGAGGAGTGGGCTGCTTCCCGGATGGCTTTTCGCATGGCCGCCATAGAGGCGCCGCCCTGGCCGAAGGACTTCACCGCCGGCAGGCCCCGGGCATACTCCAGTGTTGCCGCTGTCAAATCCCGCCCCGCCTGGGCGGACACCGGGGCATTTACCGCGCTGTGGCGGGATACCAGAAGCAGGAACAGGAAGGACAGGGCCGTCCCCGCCAGGGAGACCAGCGCGGCCAGCGGACTGACGGCCAGCAGGCACAGGAAGATGTACAGGAAATTCAGATACCCGCCGATGAAGCTGTCCACCATGCGGATGCCCATGTTTTCCAGGGTGTGGAGGCCGGTGGTGATGGAATTGAGGATGTTTCCTGTGTCCACTTGCTGGAAATAGCCCAGGGACACCCGTTTCAGCGCCTCGCCGATGGCCAGCCGGTCCCAACTCATAGCTAATCGCCTCCTGGAACCGGGCCTGGAAATAGCTGAACCGGAACAGCACCAGCGCCCCGATGAGCAGCAGGCTCAGCCCTACCCAGCGGCGCTCCAACCGCCCCTCAATCAGCAGCCCCACCGTGTACGCCGCGGCCATAATGGGCATGGCGGCAAACCAAAAGGAAAACACGAAGCCGATGTACAGCTTCCCCCGAAACGCCCCGCACCAGGTCAAAATACCCGCCTCCCGAAGCGCCCCGGCGGAGAAGGCCTCGATCAGCCGGAATTCACAGTAGTAGGGCAAAAGCCCCGCCGTCACGCTGATGACGGACAGGATCACCGCTCCGGTGAGCCGTCGTCTGCCCGCCCCGGCGTAAGTGAGCAGGCAGGAAAACCAGCCCTTTTTTGTTTGCTCCAAGCAAACCACCCCCTTCAAAGAAATATGGACGGTACCGGCTGGTACCGTCCATATTTTAAGGAGGTTAGTGATGACTGTCTACCCCGCATAGACCAAACAGTCCCGCTTGGACCGCAATTTTACCTGCGCCGGTACTCCGTGGGGGACATCCCCATAACCTTCCGGAACACGAGAGCAAATTTGCTGGGGCTGTCGTACCCCACCCGTCCGGCGATTTCCACCACGCTGAGGGCCTTTTCGGTCCGCAGCAGCACCGCAGCCTGGTTCATCCGGTACTCTGTCAGCCAGTCCCCTATAGAATTGCTGAACACGGATTTGAAGCACCGTTTCATGGTGGTCAGGGGGATATCGAACCGGACAGCAAGGGCCTGCTGAGTGTGGCTCTCGTCCATGTGCGAGGCCAGAAACGCCTGAATGGCCTTGACCTTTTCCACCTGGGATTTGTAGAAATAGGGCTTTTC
>JAAWCD010000079.1 GCA_022793095.1 Oscillospiraceae bacterium
ATCTACCTGACAGATACCGGCTTTCTGCTGGCAAAGGATATGCTCCAGTGTATCGAGCTGATTCGTGAACGGCTTCCGGCGATGGGGTTTGATCTGACCGAGGAGGAAGCGCGAGACTTTGTGCACACAATGGTGGTGAATCTGCCGGAGCATTGCCGGAGGCGGCTGGCGGGCAGAATGCAGCCATGGATAGAAGCGAGGAACGATTCATGAAAGCAGGAGACAACAAGGAATTTTGGCAGAGGACGGCAAAATCCTACGGGCAGCTCCCCTTCCGGATGGCAGAGCGCGTCTGTCTGTGGGAGGCCACGGATTTCTCTGAAAATATGATTGCGGAGGCCGGGAAACAGCCCCAATGGACAGCGGAAGGGTTTGAACGGTTCCTTTCGGAGCATAGTTTTCAGTTCAGGCAAACAGCTCTGCTTGGCGGGAGCCTTGCGCCGCTGTGCTATTTGGAGGTAAGTGTGAAGAGATGACAAAGAATGTGATTCTTGAACTGCTCCTTCCCTTCCTGGGGACTTCACTGGGAGCAGGGTGCGTATTCTTTTTAAAAGGAAGAATGAATCCGATAATCCAGCGGTCCTTGACCGGCTTTGCGGCGGGCGTCATGGTGGCGGCGTCTGTCTGGAGCCTGCTTGTCCCCGCTATGGAACAGGCGGAGGGGATGGGCCGGTGGGCGTTTCTTCCTGCGGTGATCGGCTTTTGGCTGGGCGTCCTGTTCCTGCTGGTACTGGACAGGACGATTCCCCATCTGCACCAGAACAGCAATAAGCCGGAGGGCCCCCACACCCGGCTGAAACGGACCACCATGCTGGTGTTGGCCGTCACCCTCCACAATATCCCGGAGGGAATGGCGGTAGGCGTGGTGCTGGCGGGCTGGATAGCCGGGAACAGCGGCATCACCGCCGCTGGTGCGTTGGCATTGTCTCTCGGTATTGCCATTCAAAACTTCCCGGAAGGGGCTATCATCTCCATGCCCCTCCGGGCAGAGGGAATGGGAAAAGGACGGGCATTTCTGTACGGCGTACTTTCCGGTATCGTAGAGCCTTTGGCGGCGGTCCTGACCATGCTGGCGGCGGGGTTGATCCTGCCCACCCTGCCCTATCTGCTCAGTTTCGCGGCGGGGGCCATGATCTATGTGGTGGTGGAGGAGCTGATTCCGGAATCGTCCGCCGGGGAGCACTCCAACCTGGGGACGCTGTTTTTCGCGGCGGGCTTTACCGTCATGCTGGCGCTGGATGTGGCGCTGGGGTAAGGGGGTAAAATGAAAATTTTGGTTTATGGCGCTGGGGTCATCGGCAGCTACCTGACCCATGTCCTGTGCGCGGCGGGAAACGATGTGACCCTGCTGGCCCGTGGAAGCTGGCGGGAGACCTTGGAGCGGGACGGGCTGACCATTGTCCACCATCTGCAAAAAAAGACCACCCATGACCGGCCCCGTGTCATCGGGGCACTGAACGGCGAACCCTATGATTTGGTTTTTGCCGTCATGCAGTACCAGCAGATGGCGGCGATCCTGGACGATCTGGCTCGGGCGGGCAGTCCTGTCGTGGTGCTGGTGGGGAACAACATGGATGCGGGGGAGATGGAAGCGTACATACAGGCACACACTGCCGCTCCAAAAACGGTGCTGTTCGGCTTTCAGGGCACCGGGGGACGGCGCGAGGCGGACAAGACCGTCTGCGTCCGGTTTGGCGATATGGGGATGACCGTTGGCGGAGTGCACAGGGCACCGTCCGCAGCGGACAAACAGGCCCTCACTTCGGCGTTTGCCGGCACCGGGTACCGTCTCACTTGGTCAGCGGATATGGATGCCTGGTACAAGTGCCATCTGGCCTTCATCCTGCCCATCGCCTACCTGAGCTACGCCCTTGACTGTAATCTGAGGCGGGCCACAGGAAAGCAGATCAAAACAGGACTTCAGGCGGTCCGGGAGGGCTACGGCCTTCTGGACGCCCTGGGCTACCCCATTTTACCGGAGGATACGATGGAGAAGCTCCACGGTTTGAAAGGGGCGCTGTCCTATATCTTGCTGCGGATCATGGCTAAAACCGCCATCGGAGAGCTGGCCGCCACCGGCCACTGTCGAGACGCAGTCACAGAGCTGGAGGCATTAGACACAGCCTTTGCCGCCCTGCGGGAGAGAAGGCCAGACTTTCCCATGCTCCATTGGGATATCCTGTGTCGCGCCATGCCGGATTGGGAGACACTGCACCAGTTATATAGAAATAGGGAGGGACGTGAAATATACCGGCTGTGAACAGTGGATGTGGCATATCATTGCCCCGGCATCCCTCCGCTATCTGTTGGGGCAAGGCTGGGATGCTCCCGCGCTGAAAAGAAGGCCTGTTTTTCATAACCGGCCAGTGGCTGCTCCCATGGCTGGATTTTGTCAAGGAAAACCGCCGGGTCTACAAAGCAATCCATGCCCAGGCGGATGTGTCCGGGGTGGAGCACGCTTACAGGGATTACTTTCAAGCCGTTTTCTCCCCAATCCTGTCCCAATATGGCGTTGCGGCGGAAAAGCATGAATATATGATGGCCTTTTGCCGTCACGGTCTGGTAGCCGTTATGCTGAAATGGGTGGAGTCCGATTGCCGGGAGAGCACCGCCGAGATTGCGGAGCGCATAAAATTGTGCGTGGGTCATGCAGCCGATGAAAAAACGGAGTAGCGGGCTTCTGAACCGCTGGCGCAAAGCCCGCCCGCTCTTTGCCAAGGCAGGACGGTGGGGGGCTTTGTCTCCACACTTTTGTTTGCCCTCTACAACGGCGGACTGGGCCTTTGGTACGCCTCCCTCTGGTACGGGAGCATCTGCGCCTACTATAATCCTGCTGTCCCTGCTTCGGGGCATTTTGTTGGCTGCGGAGCACTGCCGCAAAAAGGTTTTCTATGTGACCTCCGGGATTGTGCTGGTCATGAACGCGGCACTGCTCACCTCAGTCTCCCTGATGGTACTGGATCAGCGGCCCATTCAAACGGGACTGACGCCCGCAATCGCTTTGGCGTCGTACACGACATACAAAATCGGCACGGCGGAGAAATCTGCCGTGCTTTTCATTTTGCCCTTGACAACCAATTTTGTCAGTGATATATTGATAATCAGATTATCGGTAATTTAATTATCATTTGAAGGGAGGATAAACAATGGCCAAGCCGGACCATTCCCTTGATCCGCTGATCCTGGCAAGCGCGCGCCGGGAGTTTCTGGAGAAGGGCTTTGAAAAGGCATCGCTGAAGCATATCTGCGAGAACGCAAATGTGACCACCGGCGCTCTCTACAAACGTTACAGCGGCAAAGAGGAGCTGTTCGCCGCCGTAGTGGCGGATACTGTGGCGGATCTGAATGAGATCATAGCTCAGAAGTCCGTCACAGATTTCAGCCAGGTATCGGATGAGGCTCTGGTGAAAGCCTGGGACATGGACGAGGACTACATGATGTGGTGGTTCCGCTATTTGGACGAACGGCACG
>JAAWCD010000080.1 GCA_022793095.1 Oscillospiraceae bacterium
CACCGTCTGAACCGGCCTTTTTCCGTCCAGCTGCGTCAAACATGCTCGGAATACATCCAGTATTCCTGCGCTTTTTTCCTTGCCGGACGAAAAAATTCCGGCCCATCCAGCGCACCCGGAGATTTTGAACAGGCTCTTAGAACTCCAGCTTCCCCAACGCCTCCAGCGCCCGTTCCGCCAGCGCGGCGTTCCGGAGCCGCTTTCCGCCCTTGACCTTCCGCTCCAGAGGCGGCATGATGCCAAAATTGACGTTCATCGGCTGAAAATCCTTGACTGTCCCGTCGCTGATGTAGCAGGCCAGCGCGCCCAGGGCGGTCTCCCGGGGGAAATCCACCGGCGGAAGCCCCAGCCTGCGGCGGGCCAGCTCCACCGCCGCCACAAACCCGGAGGCGGCGGATTCCACATAGCCTTCCACTCCGGTCATCTGTCCGGCGAATACCAGCCTCGGCTCGTCCTTCACCTGATAGTAACGGTTCAGCAGCCGGGGCGAATCCAAATAGGTGTTCCGGTGCATGACCCCGTAGCGGAGGAACTCCGCATTCTGCAATCCGGGAATCATCCCAAACACCCGCCTCTGCTCTGGGAAGGTCAAATGAGTCTGAAACCCCACAATGTTGTAGATAGACCCCTCCGCGTTGTCCTTCCGAAGCTGCACCACGGCATAGGGCTCCTTTCCGGTCCTGGGGTCTCTCAGTCCCACCGGCTTCAGCGGCCCATAGCAAAGGGTGTCGTGGCCTCTCCGGGCCATCACCTCCACTGGCATACAGCCTTCAAATACACTCTGGTCCTCAAAGCCGTGCAAAACGGCCTCTTTCGCCCCGCACAGCTCAGTCCAAAACGCCTCGTACTGCGCCCGGTCCATAGGACAGTTGATATAGTCCGGCGTCCCCTTGTCGTAACGGGAGGCAAACCAGGCGGTTTCCATGTCGATGGACTCAAAGGACACCAGAGGCGCCGCCGCGTCGAAGAAATGCAGGGCCTCATGGCCTTCAAACCGTTTGGCAATGGCCTCCGCCAGGGGCCCGCTGGTCAGGGGCCCGCTGGCTACAAGCACATCGCCCTCAGGAGGCAGCTCCGAGACCTCTGCCTCCTCCACAGTGATGTTGGGATGATTCCGAATCCGCTCAGTCACCGCCTGAGAAAATCCGTACCGGTCCACGGCCAGCGCCCCGCCCGCCGGAACCCGGTGGGCGTCAGCGCAGGCCATAATGAGGGACCCGGACCGCCGCAGCTCCTCCTTCAGCAGTCCCACGGCGTTTTCCAGTTGGTCAGAGCGCAGGGAGTTGGAACAGACCAGCTCCCCAAAGGTGTCCGCCTGATGGGCAGGCGTGCGTTTGTGGGGCTTCATCTCCAGCAGCCGGACGGGAATGTTCCGCTCCGCCAGCTGCCAGGCGGCTTCGCTGCCCGCCAGACCGGCCCCGATGACAATGACAGGTTCCATGCTTTACTCTTCCGCTTCCGCCGCCGGTTTGGCGGCTTTTTTTGTGGTCTTTTTTGCGCTTTCCGCCTTGGCGGAGGCCGCTTTTTTGGTTGTCGTCTTTGCCGTCGCGGCCTTCTTGGCGGTGGTCTTTTTCACTGCTGTGGTTTTCTTGGCGGTGGTCTTCTTCTCCGCCGCCGGCTTCTTCGCGGCGGTCTTTTTTGCCGTCTCCGTACCTTCCGCCGCGGCCTCCTGCCCTTCGCCCTCAGCCGCCGCCGTCTTTTTCCGATATCCCCGCTGGTCCTCAGGCAGGAAGTTCTTGCACTCCGGATTGACGCAGAAGGGCCGCTTGAAGCCCCGGCCGGACTTCTTGAACATGGTCCAGCCGCACTCGGGGCAGTTGTCCTTCACCGGCACGTCCCAAGTCATGAAATCGCACTTCTTGGCCTCGTCCTTGTTGGTGTTGTTTTCGCAGCCATAGTAGGTGTACCCCTTCTTGGAGGTCTTTTTTAAAATCCGTCCGCCGCATCGGGGGCACTTGCCGGGCATCTCAACCACCAGCGGCTTGGTGAAGGAGCAGTCCGGCCAGCCGGGGCAGGCCAGAAACCGCCCGAACCGGCCGGATTTGATGACCATCTGTTTCCCGCACAGGTCACAGATTTCGTCGGAAAGCTCGTCGGGAACCTTGATCCGCTCCCCGTCCAGCTCCTGCTCTGCCTTTTCCAGCTCCGCTTCAAAGCCGCCGTAGAAGGAGCCGAGCAAATCCTTCCAGTTCCGCTTTCCCTCTTCCACCTGGTCTAGGTCTTCCTCCATGTGAGCGGTGAAAGCGGGGTCCACAATGTCGTTGAATTTATCCTTCATCAGGGTGGTGACCACCTCGCCCAAAGGCGTAGGCCGGAGGGCGCGGCCCTCCTTGACCACATATTCCCGGTCCAGAATGGTGGACACGGTGGGTGCGTAGGTGGAGGGCCGTCCGATGCCCTTCTCCTCCAGCAGCTTGATGAGGGAGGCCTCGGTAAACCGGGCGGGAGGCTGGGTGAAGTGCTGGTCCTTGGAGAAGGAGGCGGGCTTGACCTCCTCGCCCTCGTTCAGGTCGGGCAGAGGGGACTGAGGGGCTTCCTCATCGGTGTCCTTGCTCTCCTCGTAAACGGCGGTGAAGCCGGAAAACTTCAAAGAGGAGTGATTGGCCCGGAAGATATGCCCCTGAGAGGTCACGTCAATGGAAACGCTGTCATAGACGGCGTTGGCCATTTGGCAGGCCAGAAACCGGCTCCAGATGAGCTTATACAGCTTGTACTGCTCGGCGGTCAGGGACTTCTTGATATCGTCGGGGACCAGCGTCACATCAGAGGGCCGGATAGCCTCGTGGGCGTCCTGCGCGCCGGACTTGGTTTTGAAGGTCCGGGGCTTGCCGGGGTAATAGGCGGCCCCATAACGGCTGTTGATGAGGTCCTTCGCCGCGGCCAGGGCCTCGTCGGACAGCCGGAGGGAGTCGGTTCTCATATAGGTGATAAGACCGACGGTGCCCTCTCCCTCAATATCCACACCCTCATAGAGCTGCTGGGCAATGGACATGGTGCGGCGGGGCGTCATGTTCAGCTTTCGGGACGCCTCCTGCTGAAGGGTGGAGGTGATGAAGGGCGGCGCGGGCTGGCGCTGCTTCTCTGTGCGCTTGACCGCGGAGACCACGAAGGGGGCTCCCTCCGTCTCCTTGAGAACGGCGTCAACCTCGGCCTCGCTGCCCAGCTCGGCCTTTTTGTCCCGGCCGTGGTAGTGGGCGGTAAAGGAGCCCAGACGGGGAGCGATCCGGTCCAGCTTCACGTCCAGGGACCAGTATTCCTGGGGCTGGAAGGCCCGGATTTCCTCCTCCCGCTCCACCACCAGCCGGGTGGCCACGGACTGGACCCGTCCGGCGGACAGGCCACGGCGGATTTTCCGCCACAGGAGGGGGGAGAGCTGATAGCCCACGATGCGGTCCAGGATGCGGCGGGCCTGCTGGGCGTCCACCAGGTCCTGGTCGATGGGCCGGGGATTTGCGATGGATTCCGTGACCACCTTTTTGGTGATTTCATTGAAGGTGACCCGGTAGGTTTTGTCGTCCGGAATTTTGAGCAGCTCCTTCAGATGCCAGGAAATCGCTTCGCCCTCCCGGTCCGGGTCGGTGGCGAGGAAGACTTTTTCGCTGCTTTTCGCGGCCTTCCTCAAGTCGGTGATGGTTTCCTCTTTGCCCTTGATGGGCTGATAGTCCGGGACGAAGCCATGGTCCATGTCCACGCCGATTTTACTCTTGGGCAGGTCCCGGACGTGACCCATGGATGCCTTGACCTGATAGCCGGGCCCCAGGTATTTCCCGATGGTCTTCGCCTTGGCGGGCGACTCTACAATGACCAGATTTGTCTTTGCCATGCGTAACCTCCAAACTATTTGAACGGAAGAACCGTGCAGCCCCTCCGGGTTCAGATGTTCCTACTCCTGAAGCAGCACCTTTGCCTCGTACTGCTGCCCCTCCTTGACCACCAGCGCCCGCAGCTCCAGCAAAGTCAGGGTCTGAGCGGCCCGCTGGGCGGGCAGGCCGGTGAGGCCGATGAGCTCGTCCGCGCTGCGGCTTTTCTCCCGGAGGGCCATCAAAAGGGCAATCTCATCGTCTGTAAATTCTTTCCGGTGCTCTTTGAGGGTAATATATGCCTTCTCCGGCGTTTTGTCAATCCCCGTCTCCGCGGGCTTTGGCGCGGGACGGGGCTTTCCCCGCTCTTCGGCCCCGGCTCCAAGGGAGCTCAGCCGGGCCCGTTCCCGGCTGGGGCCGGCCTGTCCCTTGGCCCTCCGGCAGTTGGGGAAGCGGCTTTGATAGTGGACCATCACATCCCGCCCTTCGGTGACGGGAATGGCCCCTTCCTTGAGGAGCCTCAGCGTGCCGGAAGCCTGAGGCGCGCCGGCGTTGGCGGGCACGGCGAACAGGTCCCGGTTCTGCTCCAGGGCCAGAGCGGCCACGCCCATGGTGCCGCTGTGCTCACTGGCCTCCACACAGACCGTACCCACGCACAGACCGGTAAGGATGCGGTTTCGGGCCTTGAAGTGCCCGCCCAGATGGGGCGTACCCGGCGGGTACTCGCTGACCAGAGCGCCCACTTGGCAGATGTCGGCATAAAAGCTCTGACAGCTTTCGCTGTCGTAGTAGGGCACGTCCACCCCTCCGGCCAGCACAGCCACCAAGGGACCGCCCGCCTTGAGCGCGCCCAGGGCGGCGTGCCGGTCACAGCCCTTGACCACGCCGGTGACGATCAAGCCGCCCAGACGGGTGATTTGGAAAGCGAGACGGCCGGCCATCTGGTCGCCGTAGGGGGTGGAGGATCGGGTCCCAGCCATGGCCACAGCGGCCTCGTCATCGAAGCGGGGCCAGCGGCCTTTGACGTAGAGGACCAGCGGCGGGCCGCCGATGTTCCGGAGCCGTTCGGGATAATCGGAGTCCTGCCAGGTGAGGGCCCGGATATCGCACCGGTCGCATTCGGACAAAATGTGATTTGCCTCAGTCATGGATTTATCCAGCAGGGAGGCCCGGACCGTTTTGGAGAGGCCGGGGATGAGCTTGTATTCCTCCGGGTCGGCGTAATATGCCAGCTCCGGATTTTTGCCGAAGTGCTCCAGAATGTCAAGACTTTCGCCGGGCCGTAGGCCCTGCCGGGTGCTCAGCCACAGCCAGTAACGCAGTGCCGCCATGTCCTTGCCTCCTCTTTGGTTGTTGATTCTTTTTCTTGAAAGAAAAACAACTTCAAACGGTTTCTCTTTCGGACGATGACCCCATCGGGCCCCTACGGTGAGGAAGTCTGCTCCCGGTACATCTCCCACAGCACCACTCCCGCAGCCATAGCCGCGTTCAGAGATTCGCAGGTATGTTCCATGGGAATTTTAATGGTCTGCATACACTGTTCAAGCACAGATTCGGAAACGCCCTTCCCCTCGCTGCCGATCACCACAGCGCACCGGTCCAGGGAAATCCGCCCCAGCTCCACAGTATCATCCCGAAGCGCGGTGGCATACAGGGGAATTCCAGCCTCCCCCAGCCGCTCCATCAGCGTATCTGGCCCAGCCTCCCAGACCGGCAGCCGGAATGCGGCCCCCATGGCCGCACGGACCGTTTTGGGATTAAAGGGGTCGGCGCAGCCTCCCAGAAGAATCAGCCCATCCGCCCCAAAGGCGTCGGCAGTCCTCCAGATGGTCCCCACATTTCCCGGATCCTGCACCCCGTCCAGCACCAGATACCGTGTTCCCTCCAACGGATCCGGCAACGCGAATTCCGGCATCCGGCAGAGCATCAGCACGCCCTGCGGGGCCTCCATGGGGGAGATGGATTTCATCACATCCTCCGGCACCTCTACCCTCCGCACGCCTTCGGGCAGGTCTGGAAGGCGAACGCCCTCGGAGCCAATCACCACAGACAGAGGCGCGTGCCATTTCAGCGCCTCCTCCAGCAGCTTCACCCCATCGCAAAGGAATTCTCCCTCCCTCCGCCGGAAGGAACGGCTGGAGGTGATCTTCCGCACCCGGGTCATCAGGGGATTCTGCCGGCTGGTAATCCGCTCCATAGCCTTACAGGCCGTGGAGCCGGTTGATGTCCTCATCCCGGCCCACGGTCATAGCCACATCCCCTTCAAACAGCACAAATTCGCCGCCGGGGGACACGTGCATATCTTCCCCCCGCCGGACGGCGATGATGTTGACATGGTATTTTGCCCGCACGTTCAGACCAGCCAGGGTCTTTCCCACCCAGGCCAGGGGCACGGAAATTTCCACCATGCCGTAGGTGTCGGACAGCTCAATAAAGTTCAAAATATTGGAACTGGACAGATTCTGAGCCAGCTTGACGCCCATCTCGTTTTCAGGAAAAATGACCCGGTCCACCCCCAGCTTTTCCAGCAGCCGGCGGTGAATATGGCTCTGAGCCTTACAGATGACCGTCTTGACTCCAATCTCTTTCAGTGTAAGCGCAATCAAGGCGCTGTCGCCCACATCGCCGCCCACAGCTACGATGCCATAGTCGTAGTTCTGAACGCCCAACAGTTTGAGCACGCCCTCGTCCCGTGCATCCCCTGCCGCCGCGTGGGTCACTTCATCCGCGATATGCTGGATGTTCGCCGGGTTGGTATCAATAGCCAGCACCTCATGGCCTAACAGGCGCAGCTCCTTGGCCACCGCCATGCCGAACCGTCCCAGACCGATGACAACAAATGTTTTCACGAAAACACCTCTTTTTTTCTGTACTTTTCTTGAACGAAAAGTACCAAAAGGACTTCAAGCTGACGCTACCTTTCAAGAAAAAGAAAGTTCAGCCAATCAAAATGTGAGAAATCTCCGGATAAGTCACCTTCGGGGTCCGCCTGGACCGGGTCAGAAAGGCGATGGAGAAGGACAGGATTCCCACCCGTCCGAGATACATCAGCGCGATGAGCAGCAGCTTGGACACCGTGCTCAGCGTTGGAGTGATCCCCACCGTCAGCCCCACGGTGGCCATGGCCGAGGCCACCTCAAAGGCCACATCCAAGTAGGGCAGGCCCTCGATGGTGGTCATGAGCAGGGAAGCCGCGGTGAAGCAGCAAACCACCGTCAGCGTCAAGGTGGTGGCGCTGAGCACCTGCTGATAAGGAATCGTTCTGCCCCGAAGCGTGACCTGTGCCTCCCCAGCCAGTCCGGCCCGCAGGGAGAGC
The DNA here is from genome assembly GCA_022793095.1 of Oscillospiraceae bacterium. Classification (GTDB taxonomy): domain Bacteria; phylum Bacillota; class Clostridia; order Oscillospirales; family Oscillospiraceae; genus JAAWCD01. The sequence goes on from JAAWCD010000080.1 coordinate 7,117, forward strand.
AGCAGCACGCCGATGGTGACGGTTTTCAGCCCGCCAGCCGTAGAGCCGGAGGAGCCGCCGACAAACATGAGGAACAAGGACATGGCCTTGGTGCTTTCGGTGAGGTTGCCCTGGCCCACCGCGTCAAAGCCTGCGGTGCGGAGGGTGACGGACTGAAACAGGGCGTTGGACAGCTTATCCCACCAGGGCATGGGCCCCAGGGTTTTCGGGTTGGCAAACTCCGCGCAAAACACGTAAACCATGCCAAACAGCAGCAGTCCGCTGGAAATGCCCAGCACCATTTTGCTGTACAGGGACAAATCCTTCCAGTTCCGCTTTTCCCAAAGCTCCATCCAGACGAAGAAGCCAAGCCCGCCGATGACCACCAGGGCTGACAGGGTGAGCAGCACCAGGGGATGGTTGGAAAACCCGCTCAGGCTGGAAAAAGCCCCATATTTTCCACCCATCAAGTCGAAACCCGCATTGCAGAAGGCGGAGACAGCATGGAAAATCCCACGCCACAACGCGCCGGAAAATCCGAACCGGGGCCAGAAGCACAGGGTCAAAATCAGCGCTCCCACGCCTTCGCACAGGAAGGTACCCTTCACCGCCAGCCGGACTACCCGGACCACGCCTTCCATGCCGTTCAGGTTGAAGGTGGACACCATAAGAAGCCGCTCCGACAGCCCAATCCGCCGCTTCAGCGCCAGGGACAGCAGGGTGAGCACCGTCATAAAGCCCAGCCCGCCCAGCTGAATCATGCAGAGGATCACCACCTGACCCAACAAGGACCACTGAGTCCAGGTGTCCACCAGAATGAGCCCGGTAACACAGGTGGAGGAGGTCGCGGTGAACAGGGCGGTCAGCAGTCCGGCGCTCTTCCCGTCCCGAGAGGCGGCGGGCAGAAGCAGAAGCAGGGTGCCGATCAGAATAATCACGGCAAAGCTGGACGCCACCAGGCGGGTGGGATTGAAGCTTTTCCGCTCACGGGAATGATTTCGGAACATGACCGTCCGCCTTTCTGGCCGCAAATACGCCGGATACAGAAAAGCATACCAGCGAAGAAAAGGTCTCCGCCGGCATGCCATCGTTTTGTTGAAAAACAGCACATCAAGAGAATAGCGGTTCCTATTATAACACAGAAAAACGTTTTTTCAAGAATCTACATTTAAAATATACAAAAGAATCCTCCTCTTTGGGTCAGATGTCTTGCAGAAGCCGCCTTCCGCTGTCTGCTCTTGTGCTATCTTGATAAAAAACGGACCGTCTTTTCTGTCATTACGCCTAAAGTGCGAAGATACCTATAACTAAAACTATTCAAAAACGCCAAAAAAGATATTTCACAAACAGAGATAAATTCGATATAATACCACCGTCGGAACGCCGCGGGGTCCGCCTGTCTGCAGCAGGCAACAAACAAGCGGGAGGAAGATAGCATGTCTGAACAAGCGCAAAACGTTTCCATGACCAAGAGTAATTTCGGCGCGAAGGGCTGGGGAATCCTGATTCTGACCTTCTTCAGCATCCTTCTCATGAGCAATATTGTATACGACTCTCTGAATGTCACCATTCCCGTCTTTGGCTCCATGGGTTGGAACGTGGGCATCCTGTACATGTTCTCCACAGTGGCCGCCTGGACTTCCGTCATTGGCGCAGGTGTGTGGGGCGCTATTTGCGGAAAAAAGACCTGCCGGCTGGCCTGGACAGTTTCTCTGGTTGTGTGTGCCATCGGATGCCTCGTCTGGAGCTTCGCTCCAGCCAGCGGGATTCCTGTCTACTTTATCGCTCTGGCCGCCGCCAACATCGGCGGCATGGGCTTTGCTTACATCGCCAGTTTGAACGTGGTGTCCAACTGGTTCCCCCGAAAAAAGGGCCTGGCTATGGGCTGGGTAACCATCGGCTTCCCCCTGTCCGCCGTGATTGCCACGCCTCTTTGCGGGGCCTTGGTGGGTGTTTTGGGTTTGAACGGCATCTACATTATGTATGCAGTACTCTGCCTGATTCTGGCGGTTCTGGTTTGGGTTTTTGTCCGGGATTACCCGGAGGAGAAGGGCTGCTTCCCTGACAACAACCCCTATTTTGATAAGGCTGGGGCGGAAGCAGAGCTTCAGGCTGGTCTGGAGTACATGCGCCACTCTCCCTGGACCACGCGGAAGCTGCTGCACACCCCTACGGTGTGGAAGATGGTGGTTTCCCTGGGCGTTATGGAACTGCTGAGCCTGGGCATCATGACCAACTTCATGCCTCGAATGATGCAGATCATCCACGACGGCGCACCGGTGTACAGTCAGGGCGAGGTGGTTCCCATGCTGGCGATTGCTGGTCTGGTGGCCTGCGTTGGCTCTGTGCTGTGCGGCCTGCTGGACGCCAAAGCCGGCCCCAAGAAGGCCATCATCATCACCTATGTCATCGCGATTATTTCCATTGTGCTGAACGTCGCCGCCGGAAAAGTGGCCGCGGGCGGCAGCAAGGGCCTGGCAACGGCCTTGTTCTTCCTGTCTCTGCCCTTCCTGTCCATCATGCTGGGCGGCGCGGCCAACTATCTGGTTTCTCTGACCAACACCATCTGGGGCCGGTACGATTTCCCCGCCGCCTACCGGCTGCTCAAGCCGCTGGTTGCCATTGTGGGGGCTATCGGCATCACCATCTGCGGCGGTGTGGGCAACTCTCCTGCCGGTTATGGCGTGGCCTACACCATTCTGGGCGCGTTGGCTTTGATTGGTTTGATTATCATGGTCACGGTGGATGACACCCAGGTAGGCCGGGACCTGTAACGTTTTCAGCACGGCGCGGTTTTAAAGTTCTTTTACTTCTTTTCTTGAAAGAAAAGAAGAGAAAAAACATTTTTTGGAGGTAAGCATCATGAAAGTACTCGGACTGTCCTGCGGCACCCTCAACGGAAGCAACGATACCATGTGCAAGGAGGCCCTGATGGCCGCCCAGGAGGCGGGCGCGGAGATTGAGTTCATCAACCTGCATCAGCTGGATATCAAGCACTGCACCGGCTGCAAGGCCTGCGTGATGGGGCTGTTCTCCGGCCGGGGCAACGCCTGCGTCATCAAGGACGATTTCCAATGGCTGGTGGACAAGATGTACGGCGCGGACGGCATCATCTGGGCGGTGCCTATCTTTGAGAAGTGCGCCCCCGGCATCTTCCACACGGTCATGGACCGGTTCGGCCCCCGTCTGGACCGGGGCAATGTGATGATTGCTCAGAAGATCGCAGAGAACGGCGGCAAGCCCATTGACCCCAAGTACATGAAGGAAAAAGTGGTCTCCTACATGGGCATCGGCGGCTCTGACTGGGCCACCCGTATTCAGTGCGATTTCAACACTCAGGCGCTGACTCCCAAGTGGTCGGTCATTGACAACGAGTGCTTCCAGTGGTCGCTGGACATCATTATGAACGACGAAGCCCTGGCTAAGGCCCACCAAATTGGCCTGAATCTGGCGGAGGCGGCCAAGAAGATTGCGGACGGCACTTTCCAGCCCGCCAACGGCATTTTCAACGACGATTACAAAGGCGCAGCCGGGGTCTGCCCCTACTGCCACAGCAACAATTTCTTCCTGCGGGAAGACGGCGTGGCGATTTGCTGCCTGTGCGGCACTGAGGGCGTCATGAAGAACGTGGACGGCAAGTACGTCTTCGAGTTCGACGAGGAAACATGGATTCCCCACGCTCACGACTCCATCTCCGGCAAGTTCATTCACGGCGACGACATTCAGCGCAATGAGGGCAAGGCCCGGGCCTCCCTCCAGACCGAAGAGGCAAAGGCCCGGAAAGCTAAGTACAAGGACTTTATTCAGTCCTCCAAGCCTGTGTAAGGCTTCCGCGCCTTCGCTGGCATGTTTGATGCTTCCTCCTTGACTTTGTCATTGCGGGGAACGCGGTCCCACGGCAATCCGTTCCCCGCATCTGTCCTCATTAGAATTGCAAGTTACCCCGAAGTCTGATATAATCCTTATGAAGTCAAACACAAACAAGGAGGAAGCTTGTATGGAATACCAACCCAACGCGGGTCAGACCTATGTCCCCTTCCAGGACAATATCAACGTCGGCCCTCTTCCCTTCACCCCTCTGCCCAAGCCTGACCCGGCCCTGCCGGACCTGGAGCTCAACCAGATGGCCCGGAACAAGGGTTACATCCTGAACGCTCAGAACCACCACTTCCTGCCCGGTGTTACGCCCGAAATGCTGGATTGGTGGTGGGCCAACATGGAAAAGGGCTACTACCTCTGGGCTCCCGGATCCCATAAGCGGTTCAACTGGGTGCGGCCCCCCTGGAAATACGGCTATCTGAACTCTGCCCACATTATTGCCGAATCTCTGGGCAAAGGCATCCCCATCTTCGGCGGCAGCGGCGTCCAAATTAACCGTCTGGACCTGAGCTACTACCCCTTCACTACCGCCTTGGAGCACGTCAGCTGCGAGGGCGTCTTCAACGACAAGGGGGAGTTTGTGGATTCCACCATTCACATGTGGCAAGCCGCCCCTGGCGGCTGCGTCCACATCGACGCCTCGATAGCCAACCCCAACATCTCAGAGCCTCCCGCCTTCGTCAAGGAGGCCCTGGCGGCGGACCCCAACGCCAAGCCGGTGCCCTCCTGGGCCAGCGACCACGGCGAGTATGAAACCTCCCGCTGGCCGGAGTTTCTGCCCATCCTCTACAACCTTTGGAAGGGGCATCCAGACCCCACCCAGAACGTTTTCTGTGACCTGCGGGTCCGCCAGACCGGCCCGGAAACCTGGGAGTATCTCTGCGAAAATGGACCGGTTCAGCTCTAAATCAGAATACGATATGTAATATCAATACATCATCCTACAAAAAGGAGCGAATTGTCATGAAAGTAGCTGCCTATTACGGTCCCGGCGACGTCCGCATTGAGGACCGCCCTGTCCCCACCCCCGGTCCCAATCAGCTGGTGGTCAAGATTGACTACGTCGGCGTGTGCGGCACTGATGTAGAGTTTTTCAAGGGAGGCTGCCCGCCCTTTGTGAAGCTGCCCATGGTGCTGGGCCATGAGAATGTGGGCACCGTCACCGCGGTGGGCGAGGGCGTCACTGATTATCAGGTGGGCGACCGGATTCTGTGCGGCCCCCCCTCTCACTGTGCGGAGGACTGCCCCTCCTGCAAGCGGGGCGAGACCAACATCTGCATTTACGGCTTCCCCCGCACCGCCGGCATCGGCGGCCCTGACGGCGGATATGCCGAATACATGCTGGTCCGGGATGTGAAGCACACCATGCTGGTGAAGATCCCCGAGGGCGTGGACCCCAAGGATGCGGTGCTTTTCGACGTGATCTGCGTTTCCCTCCATGGCATCCGCAAGTCCAACTTCAAACTGGGTGACAATGTGGTAGTATCCGGCACCGGCGCCATTGGTCTGGCGGCCATTCAGTTCCTGAAGGCTGGCGGAGCCAACAAAATCATTGCCCTGGGAACCTCCCCCTCCAAGTACCCTCTCCTGAAGGAGTACGGCGCGGACTACTGCCTGAACCCCAAGGAGCTGGGGGACCACCTGGGCGAGGAAATCTGCAAGCTTCTGGGCTCTCCTGTGGGGGCCGACGTGGTGTATGAGTGCGCGGGCAATCAGAACTCTTTGATGAACTGTGTCTTCCAGTGCGTCAAGCCCGGCGGGCAGGTCATGGTTATCGGCACCATTCAGGAGCCTCTGACCAACATCGTCCCCGGCCAGTTCTCCATCCACGAGCCTGACCTGAACTTCTCCTTTGTCTACACCCCGGAAGAGGTACAGATGTATCTGGAAATGCTGGCCGCGGGCAAGATCAAATTCCCCGGCATGGTCACGGACATCATCGCTCTGGACGACTGTGTGGAAAAGGCCCTGGACCGCAAGGACCGCTCCGGCATGATTAAGATCCTGATTGATCCCACGCTTTCTTGAACGAAAGCTTCGCAAAGAACTTTAAACTGACGTACTGCGGTGTTTTCCAAGGGGCGCTTTGCCCTCAAGGGCTGCCCGATGAGGTCATCGGAGGCTGCGATGACGCATAGTTGACAATCAAGCGCGGTTTAAAGTTCTTTTTGGTTCTTTTTCGTTCAAGAAAAAGAACAGAAAAATCACTCTATCAAGTTGAGGTGTCATCTATGCCGAACAAGTATCCTCATGTCATGTCTCCCATCCGGGTGGCTGGCCACCTGCTCAAAAACCGCATCATTTCCGGCCCCTCCACCATTCACACCGCCTCCAACGGCGAGGACCACCCCACCGAAGCGGGCATCCGCTTCTTTGAGGACCGGGCCAAGGCGGGCGCGGGCCTGGTGACCTGCGCCGGTGTGTCCATCGGCGGCTTCAACAACGACGGCGTCCACGCCTCCTGGGATATCACCATCCCCAACCGGCAGAACGCCCTGTGCGATTTGGCTGAGCGCATCCACCTCTACGGGGCCAAGTGCACCATGGAGCTGATCGGCGTAATGCCCGACGGCTGGACGGTCTCCGACGGCTGCTCCATTATGGGCGGCCCCATCGGCCGGGGCGAGGCGCCTCTGGAGGTGCTGGAGCAGTTCAAGGCCGGCTATGTTCAGGCGGCTCAGGCCATCAAGGCCAGCGGCTTTGACGGAATTCTGTTCCATTTCGGCCACTCCATCCCCATCGCTCAGTTCCTGTCCCCCCTGACCAACAAGCGGACGGACCAATATGGCGGCTCCTTTGAGAACCGGGTCCGCTATCCTCTGGAGATCCTGAAAGCCTGCCGGGCCGCGGTGGGCCGGGATATGATTTTCGACGTGCGCTTCTCCGGCTCTGAGTTCCAGGAGGGCGGCATTGACGAGGCGGAGGGCATCCGCATTGCCGGGGCCTTCCAGGAGGAGGCGGACATCCTCCAGGTTTCCGCCGGCATGCACAATCCGGATTGGATGACCTGGACCCATCCCTGCGGTTTCCTGGGCCCCATGCCCAATGTCCGCCTGGCAGAGGGCGTGAAGAAGTCCGGAAAAATCACCCAGGCCCTGGTGTCCGCCATTGGCGGCATCGGATCTGTGGCTGACGCGGACCAGATCATCGCCGGCGGCAAGGCGGACCTGGTTGTGGCAGCCCGGCAGTTCATCGCCGATCCCAACTGGATCAAGAAGGGCCTGGAGGGCCGTCAGGAGGATGTGGTGCCCTGCGTCAAGTGCATGCGCTGCCACGATTCGGACAACTACGCCCAGCACATGCAGTGTACTGTCAATCCCTATGTGGGCCTGGAAGAGGCCATTGGCAAGTTCCCGGCCTCCGAAGGCGGCAAAAAAGTTGCGGTCATCGGCGGCGGACCGGCCGGCATGATGGCGGCTCTTACTGCGGCGGACCGGGGCCATAAGGTGACTTTGTTCGAGCGGACGGACAAGCTGGGCGGTGCGCTGAAATTCGCCACATACGTTTCCTTCAAGTGGCCTCTACGGGAGTACATGGAGTATCTGATCGCCCAGGTAAACAAGAAAGCGGGCGTGGAGGTCCGGCTGAGCACCGAGGCTTCCCCTGAGATGCTGAAGGGCTACGACGCGGTGATTGCCGCTGTGGGCGCGGCGCCTATTGTGCCGCCCATTCCGGGCATTGAAGCCGCCCTTTCCGCCTGTGACAGCTACGGCCGGGAGGCGGAGCTGGGCAGCAGCGTGGCCGTCATCGGCGGCGGCCAGGTGGGCTGCGAGACAGCCCTTCACCTGGCCAAGCTGGGCAAGAAAGCGGTCATCATCGAAATGCAGTCCGCCCTTGCGCCGGACGCCTCCAAGACCCACCGGGACGAAATGCTGGTGGAGTTCCAGAACGAGCCCAACTTCAGCTCTGTGCTGAACGCCAAGGTGACAGGTATGACAAAGGGCAGCGTCACCTATGAGCAGGACGGCCAGAGCGTGACGCTCCAAGTGGACCGTGTGATTCTGGCGGCAGGCATGCGGGCCAAAACGGACTTGGCGGACTCCTTTATGGGCAAGACGGACTTCTATGCGGAAATTGGTGACTGTGTGCGGGCCCGCACGGTGGAATGGGCCACCAAGGAAGCCTTTTATGCCGCGCTGAACATTTAACGTTTCGTTTCCAACAGTTGAATCATTCAAACGATCAAAACAGCGGGGTCAGGGCGAAAGCCTGACCCCGCTGTTTTGATGTGGATATGCTTTATTAGGAAATGGCCGGCGTCTTCTGGAAGCGCACCATGCCGGTCCGATCCAGGGCCACCATAACCACCGGGATAAACACCAACTGGAGGACGATGCCTGGAATGGCGGTGAGGAGAGCTTCGGAAAGGAAAATTTGCCAGGTAAAGGGCTGGCCGCCCACGCCGGTCATCACCACCCGGACTGCGGCCCAGACCACGCGGCCCCCAACCATCGCGATAAGCAGGGACCGGTACAGAGATACCACGCACTGCCAGCGGGACCGGCTGTAGAGAACGCCCACGATAGCTCCGTAAGCGGCCAGCTCGAAGGCCATAGCCAATCCGTTGGGCATGGGCGGCGCACCGAACAGGGCATAGCGCAAGAGCGGCATCACAAAGCCCACCGCGCCGCCGTACTGCCAGCCGCAGATGAGTCCGCACAGCAGGACAGGCAGGTGCATGGGCAGCAGCATGTTGCCCACCTGGGGAATCTGCCCGGTCAAAAAGGGCAAGACCAGTCCAACCGCCAGGAACATGGCGGACAGCGCCAGGCTTTTGACGTTGGGATTCAGAAGATTTTTCTGCTTCATTTGAGATACTCCTGATCAAAAGTCTTCTCTCCTTCTGGAGAGCTGGAGTTCGTTTTCAAACGGCTCCATGCCTTCCTGGCTTTTTTACGGAGTGCAGGGGTACGCTGTCTTCTGACAGCGGAGGTTCTAAAAGAAGCCTGTGGTGTCCACCACAAGGCTGGCGGACCGCTCCACGCCGCACTGGGCAAGGTAGCGCTCCTCCATGGGAATCCACCGCTCCTCAAAGGCGTGGAAACCGGCCCCCTCCCGGTTTTGCAAGCGGGCGGTCTGGGCCTCATGGGAGCAGGTGAGGAATATTTTTTCGTCGTAATGCTCTGCCAGCAGAGGGTGCAGGGAATAGCTGCCCTCTACCAGGATCAGCCCGCCGCCCGCCAGCTCCACCGGCTCGCCAAGCTGGCCCGTCTGGCAGTTAAAGGGGCGGTAAATCGCCGCCTTTCCCTGCCGGAGGGGAAGCAAAACCTCGTCTCGAAAGCGGGTCAGGTCCATGTTACCACCTGGTGTCTCCAGCCAATCCCCTTTGCGCCGGTCTGGCGGAAGATAAAAGTCATCCATGTGGACCACCTCGCATCCCCCGAGTACCGCGCCCGCCAGTTCCGCGAAGCTGGTTTTTCCGCTGCCGCACCGGCCATCCACCGCTGCCACCGAAGGCCTATCCATGCGGGACAGGGCCTCCAATGGAAGAAGCGCCGGAAAAAAGGCGGCGTAATCCCTGCAAAGCACCCGGTAATGGGGCTGATAGGCGGTTCGGAACGCCTCACTGTGGCTGATAACCGGACAGCCCCGGTACTCCGCCAGCCAGTCCTTCCAGCCGGGGATGTCCAGTGCTTGGAGCTGGTCCAGCTTTTTCTGGAGGCCCTCATCCGTGCCCTCCACCTCCCACATGGTCTTCAGGAGCAGACGGCCCAGCAGGGGCATGCCCTCCACCGGCGACAGGTCCCGAGAAAGATGGAACCGGCACAGATTGCCGCCGATGGGCTCCGGAGGCCGGGCCGGAGCGTCCGCCTCTTCGGCCAGCAGGGCCGCGAGGATGCGTTCCTGGCTGGTTTGGCCGGATTTGCGGAGGTGGGACGGGCCGAATTCGCTTTGATAGGCCAGCTTGCCGAAGTCTTGGGCTTCCATGCGGGGATAGCGGGCCCTGTGGGCCCGGGCGATGGTCAGAAAATCAGTGCTCATTTGGTTTCAACCCCTTATAGCGGGAGACTGACAGGCGTATACCGCTGAACGTTCCTTTGCTTCTTTTCGTTCAAGAAAAGAAGAGAAAACGTCTCATTCTTTTTTCTTGAACGAAAAAAGAACCAAAAAAGAACTTTAAACAGATTCTGCGGAACGCTTATTCAGCGCCTTCACCGCCAATTCCACCGCCCGCTGAAGATACTCCTCCATCCGGCAGTCCTCGGTCCCCGCCACATGAATTCCGCAGGTGGAGGAGGGAATCAAAATCTTCACCGCCTCCGAGCCGGACACTGCCGCGGCTATAGCAGGGGAGACCTCCCCCAGTATTCCATTCGCGATGATGACCCCAATGGGTCCCAGAATCAGGTCTGCCCGCGCCGCGTTGTAGATGACCGCGTTTTCTCCAGTGGCTCCTCTGGCCCGGCCCGCCTTGAGCATTGCGCCGGTGGCCAGGGCGTTGGTGCCCACGCAGATCAGCTCACAATCCTCCGGCAGATGGGGAGCCAGCAGCTTCACCAGCTGCCCGCCGATGCCGCCCCCCTGCCCGTCCAGAATCAAAACCCGCCGTATGTTCCTCAATTTTTCACCTTCCAAACCATTCCGCGGCGTGCCGCTGTCCTCCGCCGCAGGCACGCCGGAAGAACGCCGGCCCGCCCAGGCGGCGCCGGCGTTCCGCTCCTCCGCTTTGGGGACGGACGGAGCTTCCTTCTTCAAAGCAGGTAATTGGTTTCCTTGTCCGCCACCTGCAACGCTCTCAGCTGATAGGTCGCGAAGCCTTCCACAACCAGGGGCTCAGCTTTGCAGAGGGCATCGGCCTCCTCGTAGCTCGCGGCTTTCAGGATGTACATTCCGGCCATGCCGGGATAGCCCTTAAACGCGCCGCCCAGCTCCAGGTGTCCCTCCTCGTCCAGCTTTTTCAGGTTTTCCACATGCCGTTCGATCATGGCCTTCGTCAGCCGGTTGTACTGCTTGGTCTTCTCGATAAGCATCACATACAGCCATTTTTCCATTGGCTTCCCTCCTTTTCAGGGATGCCGGTTCCAAAGGAACCGGTCAGTCCAGCTCTACCAGCTCATATTCCCGGCTGCCCAGCCCCAGAGCGGCGGCGGCTTCAATGGTGTGAACACCGTTCCGGGACTCCATCCGCTCGATGAGCGCGGCCTTGCCCGGATCGGGAGAGGCATACACCGCGTCCACGCAGGCCTGGTCCACCGCCACCGGGTCCAGGGAGGCGAAGATGCCGATGTCCATCATCTCCGGATCCGCGGGCGCGGCGCAGCAGTCACAGTCCACGCTCAGCCGGTTGGCCACGTTGACATAGACGATTTTTTCCCGGCCCATGTGGTCCATGACGGACTTGTCCGCGTCGGCCATGGCCTCCAGGAAGCCGTCGTGGTCAGCGTTCATCAGGGCGTCAAAGGAGGTGTCTCCGCTGCCGGAGGTGTGAATCCACTGCTTGCCCCGGGCAGAGGCCACGCCGATGGACATGTTTTTCAGCGCTCCGCCCAGGCCGGCCATGGGGTGGCCCTTAAAGTGGGAGAGCATCAGCATAGAATCGTAGTTGTCCAGATGGGTGCCCACATAGTTTTCCTTGATGCGGACGCCGCCCTCCACCGGCAGAGCCATGTCGCCCTCCTCGTCCAGCAGGTCGCAGGGCGCGATATCCAGGAAACCGTGGTCCTTAAAGGTCTGCCAGTGGGCCTCGCTGGTGTCCCGGCGGCCAGGGTAGGCGGTGTTGCACTCAATAATGACGCCGTTGAGCTGCTTCACCAGTCCGGCGATCAGGCCGGGCTGAAGGAAGTTGTGTCCGCCGGGCTCACCGGTGGAAATTTTGACCGCTACTTTTCCGGGCAGCGTGACGCCCAGGGCGTCATAGGCCCGCTGAAGTCCCTCGGGGGAGATATCTTTGGTAAAGTACACTTTTGCCGTCATGGCAGGTTCCTCCTTCACATCAATAACTTCTGCAATCGCAGACCGGAAAAACGTTATCTTACTATATCACTTGGAGTGGACTCTATGTCAAGTGTTTTTTCAGAAAACCCGTCAAAAAGGTAATAACAGCGCAAAACGGCCGCGATTTGACCAAAGGAGCGCTTCCAAACCGCACTTCTTTTTTCAGCGGTCTGGCCGGATAGAATTGAACAAATCATGAAAAGATGCTATAATAGCTCCAAGATAGCTGTTCCACCAGTTTTGCCCAGCTCCCCGCCCTTCCTGGCGGAGGCTGCCTTCCTGTCCGGGGCCGGACTGCCCCCATCTCAAAAGAACGAGGTTTCCTCCATGAGTTTTTCAGAACACAATGTGAACGGCGTGGTCTACACCGCCTCTGACCTGTTCACCCAAGCCGGAGGCGTGATCCACGGCTTTTCCACCCGTTTGGGCGGCGTCAGCACCGGGCATCTGGCCTCCATGAACCTGGGGACCACCCGGGGAGACAACCCGGAGGCCGTGCGGGAGAATTACCGCCGCTTCTTCTCCGCGGTGGGCGCGGACCTGAACCGCATCATCATGAGCAAGCAGGTCCACGGGGACTGCATCCGCACCGCCACATCCGCCGACATCAAACAGGACCTGTACGACCCGGAGGGCTATGAGACCGACGGTTTGGTCACGGATCTTCCCGGCGCGGCGCTGGTGATTTTCTCCGCCGACTGCATCCCGGTCCTCCTCTATGACCCGGTACGCCGGGTCATCGGCGCGGCCCATGCGGGCTGGCGGGGGACGGCTGCGGGCATTGCCGCCAAGGCCGCCCAGGCCATGATGGACCGCTACGGCTGTCAGGCCGGGGATCTGCTCGCGGCCATCGGGCCCGGCATCTCCAAGTGCTGCTTTGAGACCCATGCCGACGTGGCCAACGCCATGATGGACGCCTTGGGCATGCACGCCCTGCCCTATCTGACCACCCTGCCCGCCGGGAAGTTCCGGGTGGATTTAAAGGGGCTTAACGCCCGATGGCTCATCAATCTGGGCGTGCCTGAGGAGCGCATCGACCTGTCCGAGGCGTGTACTGCCTGTCTGCCGGAAAAATATTGGAGCCACCGGGTGGTTGGAGAGCAGCGGGGCAGTCAAATCGCCGTGTTGCAGCTACAGAGTTAGCACGCTTAAAGTTCTTTTTTGGTTCTTTTTTTCTTTCAAGAAAAAAGAACTTTAAAACTGGTTCTACCGATACCCTTGTAAAAACACTGACATAAGGAGGCCAATTATGACAAAAGTAAAAATCGACCCTGGCATCTGCGGCTTGACCACCACGGTGGAGGCCCAAGCCGACGAGGACCTGCTGGAAGTGACTCTGACCGTCCACTCCGACTGCGAGGCGGTCACCAAAATGATGGAGGAGCTGGGAGACACCTTTGAGGCCATGCCGCTGTGCCTGTCCACACCCGGAGACAACCCGCTGGCGGAATACTCCAAGGCGAATTTCCCGGTCCACGCCTCCTGCCCGGTGCTGTCCGGGATTCTCAAATGCGCGGAGGTGGAATGTGAACTGGCCCTGCCGAAGGATTCCTCCATCACCTTTGTCCATGACTGAGGCGGTCCGGCGGCTGTCCGCCGTCCTGGCGCTGGCTCTGCTGCTGTCGGGCTGTGAGGCGGCCCCAGCTCCGGAAACTCCGGCTCCAACGCCCTCTCCCACCCCCACGGCCACGCTTACCCCTCAGCCGGTGCAGGCGGCTCCGCCCTTTACCCTGCCCTACTACCCTGGCGCATCCCTTCATCCCATCGCCGGGGACAATCAGACCAATCTGGTCCTGCTTCCTCTAATCTACGAGCCCCTGTTCACTCTGGATCAGAGCTTTGCCGCCAGCCCCGCCCTCTGTGCCGTCTCCTCCATCAGTGAGGACGGCCTCACCTGGACCCTCTCCGTCAGCCCTGGCCACACCTTTTCCGACGGAACCCCTGTCACCCCTGGAGATGTGGCCGCATCCCTGATCCAAGCCCTCCGGCCCGGCTCCCGCTTTGAAGCCCGGCTGGCCGGTATCCGCTCGGTCCGGGAACAGGATGGCCTGGTTCAGCTTCAGCTCACCGCCCCCAACGGTGCGCTGGATGCTCTGCTGGACGTGCCGGTCTTTCGGGAGGCGGAGGGCGCGGTTCTGGGCAGCGGTCCCTACGCACTCCAGCAGAAGGGTGAGGACCTTTTCCTCGCCAAAAATCCCTTCTGGACTGGCCGGCTGCCCTTTGACGAGGCGATCCTTGCTGCCGTCACGGAGACTGACACCCTCATTCAAGGCTTTGACCGCCAGGACATCTCCTTGGTGTCCACCGACCCCACCGGCAGCAGCAGCCTCAACTTTTCCGGGGCCTTCGACGTGTGGGAGTATCCCACCTCAGTCATGCTCTACTTGGGCTTCAACGCCAAAGCCGGCCTCTGCCGGGACGCGGCGCTCCGGCAGGCTTTCTCCCGGTGCATCGACCGGGACGCGGTGGCCGCCTCTCTGCTGTCCCGCCACGCCGTGGCCGCGGATCTGCCGGTGTCTCCCTACTCCGCCCTGTACAGCCCGGAAGCGGCGGCCCTGACCTCCTACGATTTACAGGCCGCTCAGACCCTGCTGGAGGAGGCGGGCTGCACCCTGAACGAGGGAGTCCTTTACTGGCGCCGGAGTCCGGTGAGCCTGCGCCTCATCGTCAACTCGGACAACAGCTTCAAAAACGCTGTGGCGGACTACGTGGCCGAGTGCCTGAACAAAACCGGCGCACAGGTGACGGTGGAGGTCCTGCCCTGGGACGGGTACAGCGCCGCTCTGGCCGCGGGAAACTTTGACCTCTACCTGGGAGAGGTCCGGATGACCGCCGACTTTGATTTGTCCCCCTTCCTGGAGCGGAACGGAGCCCTGAACTTCGGCGGCTATTCCAATGAGGACACCAGCGCCCTGCTGTCTGCTTACCGGGCCGCCCGGGGCCCAGAGCGGACCGCCGCCGCGTCCCTGTTTTACCAGCAGCTGAGCACGGAGGCCCCTTTGACTGCCCTGTGCTTCAAGACCTGCCACATGCTTACCCATTGGGGTATGCTGGAGGGGGCTGCGCCCACACAGCAAAACGTATTTGACCGGCTGGAGGAGTGGACTTACGCTCCCTCGGGCCAAAAACAGGAGGAATGAGCCAATGAATTATGTCTTTCGCTGTTACGCGGAAAAGCGTCCCGGCTTTGATGTGGAGGCCCAGCGGGTGTTCCGGGAGCTGCGGGAACAGCTGAACATCTCCGCCCTGGAGGGCGTCCGGATCTTCCACCGCTACGACGTGGACGGGGTGGATTACCCCGTCTACCTCAGCGCCCGGACCACCGTGTTTTCCGAGCCCATGTGCGACGATTTTTATGATGAAAATCTGCCCCCCATCTCAGAGCCCTACTCGGTGCTGGCCGTGGAGTCCCTGCCCGGCCAGTACGACCAGCGGGCGGACTCCTGCGCCCAGTGCATCCAGCTGCTGGCCGGAGGCGAACGGCCTCTGGCCGCCTCGGCCACCGTGTACATCCTGTTGGGCACTCTGACAGAGGCGGACCTGAACCGGGTCCGCGGCTACCTCATCAACCCGGTGGAGAGCCGGGAGGCCTCCATGGACAAGCCTGACACCCTGACCCGGCAGCACGACATTCCCACCACGGTAAAGACCCTGACCGGCTTTACCGGCAAAGATGAGGCGGGCCTTTCCGCCATGGTGAACGACTACGGCCTGGCCATGGACCTGGAGGATCTGAAATTCCTCCAGAATTACTTCCGGGACGAGGAGCACCGGGACCCCACCATCACAGAGTTACGGGTGGTGGATACCTATTGGTCCGACCACTGCCGGCACACCACCTTCGGCACCCACATCGACAAGGTGGAAATCCTGGACGAGCGGGTGCAGAAAGCCTATGAGCAGTATCTGGCCGCCCGGGTGGAGGTCTACGGGGAAGAGAAGGCTGCGGCCCGGCCCCAGACCCTCATGGACATCGCCACCGCCGGGACCAAGGTGCTCAAGGCCAGGGGCCTGCTGGACGCCCTGGACGAGTCGGAGGAGATCAACGCCTGCTCCATCCACGTCACCGCCCAGGTGGACGGCAAGCCGGAGGACTGGCTTTTGATGTTCAAAAACGAGACCCACAACCACCCCACGGAGATCGAGCCCTTCGGCGGCGCTGCCACCTGCATCGGCGGGGCCATCCGGGACCCCCTTTCCGGCCGGGCCTACGTCTATCAGGCCATGCGAATCACCGGCTGCGGCGACCCCAGGACCCCCATGGACCAGACCATGGAGGGCAAGCTGCCCCAGCGGAAGCTGGCCGTCACGGCCGCCGCCGGGTATTCCTCCTACGGCAACCAGATCGGCCTGGCCACCGGCCATGTGGCGGAGATCTACCACCCTGGCTATGTGGCCAAGCACCTGGAGCTGGGCGCGGTGGTGGGCGCGGCCCCGGCGGCCAACGTGGTCCGGGAGCGGCCCGCCCCTGGCGACAGGGTGATCCTGCTGGGGGGCCGGACCGGCCGGGACGGCATCGGCGGGGCCACCGGCTCGTCCAAGAGCCACAACAAGGCGTCGCTTTCCACCATGGCGTCCGAGGTCCAGAAGGGCAACGCCCCGGAGGAGCGGAAGATCCAGCGGCTGTTCCGGAACGGGGACGTGACCCGCATCATCAAGCGGTGCAACGACTTTGGCGCGGGCGGCGTGTCCGTGGCCATCGGTGAGCTGGCCGACGGCCTGTCCATCAACCTGGACGCGGTGCGGAAAAAGTACGAGGGCCTGGACGGCACGGAGCTGGCCATTTCCGAGTCTCAGGAGCGCATGGCCGTGGTGGTGGCCCCCGAGAATGTGGAGGCGTTCATCAAGGCGGCGGAAGGGGAAAACCTGGAGGCTTATGAGGTGGCGGTGGTCACGGAGGAGCCCCGGATGGTCATGACCTGGAACGGAGTCAAAATTGCCGACCTCTCCCGGGACTTCCTGTCCTCCAACGGGGCGGACAAGCATATTACCGTCTCCGTGCCTGCCCAGCCAGACAAGCACCCCTATGAGACCCCCGCTTCTGTCATCGCCGGGTTTGAGGCCATTGCCAACAATCCCAATCTGGCCTCCCAGCGAGGACTGGTGGAGCGGTTTGACGGGTCCATCGGCGCGTCCTCCGTGCTGATGCCCTTCGGCGGCCGGGAACAGCTCACCCCGGCCCAGTCCATGGCTGCCCTGCTGCCCATGGACCCGGGACACGAGACCTCCACCTGCTCCGTCATGGCCTACGCCTTCGACCCCTATCTCAGCGAGGCCGACCCCTTCTTCGGCGCGGCCTCCGCCGTGGTGGAGTCGGTGGCCAAGCTGGCCGCGGCGGGCTGCGACACGGGGAAAGCCTACCTCTCCCTTCAGGAGTATTTTGAGAAGCTGCGGGACGAGCCCGCCCGCTGGGGCAAGCCCTTCGCAGCCCTGCTGGGGGCTTACGCCGCCCAGGAGGGGCTTGGGGTGGCCGCCATCGGCGGCAAGGACTCCATGTCCGGTTCCTTCCTGGATTTGGACGTGCCTCCCACCCTGGTGTCCTTCGCCATCGCCCCGGCGGAGGCCAAGGACGTGATTTCCGCCGAGTTCAAGGCCGCGGGGCACCCGGTGTATCTCTTCCAGGCCCCGGAGGGGGATTACGAGGGCACGAAAGCAGTCTGGCGCCGGTTCCATGACCTTTGTCAGGCGGGCAAGGTGTGCGCTGCCTGGGCGGTGTCCACCGGCGGCGTGGCCGAGGGCATTATGAAGATGTCCTTCGGCAACCAGCTGGGCTTCGTGGGCGAGGCGGACTTGCAGGGCGGCCTGCTGTTCGCGCCCCTGCGGGGCTCCATTGTGGCGGAGCTCAGCGAGGACGTGGACTTTGGCCGGAGGATCGGCAAAACCCAGTATTCTCCCATGCTGGAGGTGGGGGGCGCGTTCATCGCCATCCACGATATCTGTGATATCTGGCAGTCGGCGCTGGAGGAGGTCTATCCCACCATTGCCAACCCGGAGGAGAAGGACAGCGACATGGTGGACATCTTCTGCTCGGAGCGGTCCAGTGCGGCCCCGGCGGTGAAGGCGGCCCGGCCCCGCGCGGTGATTCCGGTGTTCCCCGGCACCAACTGTGAGCTGGACACGGCCAACGCCTGCCTGCGGGCGGGGATTGAGCCGGAAATCCTGGTGGTCCGCAACCTGACCAGTTCTCTGCTCACCGAGTCGGCGGAGGCGCTGGAGGCGGCCATCCGCCGCAGCCAGATGGTGATTCTGCCCGGCGGCTTCTCCGGCGGCGACGAGCCGGAGGGGTCCGGCAAATTTATCGCGGCCTTCTTCCGCAATCCCCGGATTACGGAGGCGGTGCATGAGCTGCTGAACCACCGGGACGGCCTGATGCTGGGCATCTGCAATGGCTTCCAGGCCCTTCTCAAGCTGGGGCTGCTGCCCTACGGCTCCATCCGGCCCATGGACGGCACCTGCCCCACCCTGACCTACAACCTGATTGGCCGGCACCAGTCCCGGTATGTCACCACCCGAGTGGCCTCGGTGAAGTCCCCCTGGATGCTGAAGAGCAATCTGGATGACATTTACACGGTGCCTGTCTCCCACGGCGAGGGCCGGTTTGTGGCGCCTCCCGCCATTCTCAGCGAGATCATCGCCAACGGCCAGGTGGGCACCCAGTATGTGGACACCGCCGGAATTCCGTCTCTGGATATTTCGGTGAATCCCAACGGGTCTGTGGAGTCCATTGAGGGCATCTTCTCACCGGATGGCCGGGTGTACGGCAAGATGGGACACTCCGAACGGTACGGCGACTATGTTGCCAAGAATATCCCTGGCAACAAGCATCAGCCCCTCTTTGAAAGCGGCGCGCTGTACTTCAAATAAGATTTTCACTTCTTTTCCTGCTTGACAGATTGAACGGCACTTGATTTTTCGCAGAAAGATTTCAGAAGCTGTACCATTAGCCGAAGTGCACAGAGTTGCGAGACAAAATCGTTGTTGGCAAGACAAAAAAGCGCGGGAATACTGGATGTATTTCAAGCTTTTTTAACGAAGCCAACGGCGATTTTGGCCGCAAAACCAATGATGTGTGCTGAGGCTATTGGTACAGCTTCTTAGTGGCGTCCACACCCTTTCGGGCGAAAGAAGCAAAAGAACTTCAAGCTGATTCTACTGCCAGTCTGGCAGAGGACACAGCTTGAAGTTCTTTTTCATCTCCCTTTTCTCAAGAAGGTAAGGTAAATTCTATCATATGATTTGTATTGCGGTTTGCGAAAATATCTCCGCCGCCTGTTGTGAGATTGTAAAGGACGCTCCATTGCAGCTTGTCCATACCGCCGTCAAAAACGCCAACCTCGGCCAGCAATTGAACTGCCTGGTCTGCCTCAAGCATGCCTCCATTTGTCTCAATCGCGTTCTGTACTTTGTCATAGCGTTCAAATTCAGTGAATCCTTCTCCAAGGTCCAAACCGTCATAGGCAATGAAATTGGAAGCGATTTGATATTCTGCCTCTGTTTCAACAACACAAAGCTCATGGTTGACAAATTCCACAATGGCAGAATAACCGCTGGCGTCGGCAATCAAGTAATGGCACTCAATATCCCCAGAAAAATAGATATTGTATTGCTTTAACAGTTCAATGGCTTCTTCGACCGTAGCCGCGTGGTCGAGCACAAGGCGGATCGCGGTGGTGGTATTCAGCGTTACTTTATCTGGATGATAGGGCGCTTCCGCCTCCGGCACCGCGAGCAGAGCAATCGCGAGTCCTCGTTCATTCATTCCGTCAAAGGGAAGAAATGGCGCGGCCAAAGTCAAGAAACACTCAAAAAGAGAACCCTCGGGCAAGTTGCTCTCAGAATATCCCACAAAGGCGAGATTAACGGTGGAAACCGAAGCGTAGCCGTTTTCAGGCGCAGTGTAGAGCTGTAAGGATGGAGCATATGTAAAGTCAAAATTCCTTCCAAACAAAACGTCACTGTTTTCGCTTTTCACAACAAAAGCGGTGCAGCCGTCTCCTGTAACACCCAAATCAATTGGCAGCCCCTTCAGCAGCCGCTTCGTGATAAAGGCTTCGATATCCCCATCATTGCCAGCGCCGGTTTTCAAAAATTCATCAAAGCCATAGTCCCCATAATAGGTCATTTGATACATTCCGTAATCATCGACCTTCTTCAATGATGCCAGGGAACGCAGTTCATTCCAAAACAAAATAAGTACCGCGATGAAACCCATCAGCAAAGCGATTCCTATTCCCATTAAAAGCCGAAAAAATATTTTCTTCTCTTTTCTCATGATATTTCCCCCGCTTCAAGACTGGGAAAAGAGCGTCCCGGCTCATCCAGGACGCTCCCGCTCCAGTTCGCTAACGTAATGCCTGCGGCAAGACGCCCGCTTTCCGCACTGCCGCTCAGGAAGGCGTATGAGAAAGCAAGTCAATTCCCTTCCGTACCCGGTCCAGCACCTCCGCCTTGCCTAAGATGTGGCAGATTTCCACCGCGCCGCCCGGCGTGACCGTCTTCCCGGCCACCGCGATTCGGAGGGGCCACATCAGCGTGGCGTTTTTAACGCCCAGCGTCCCGGCCAAGCCAATCAGCGCGTCGTGAATGACCTCCTGACTCCAGTCTTGCAGTCCCTCCAGCATAGGGACGGTCCTCTGGAGCATATCCAGGGAAATCTCTTCGTTTGTTTTGGACTTTTTGTTGGTGTACAGCTCTTTCCCGTACTCCGGCAGGGTGTCGAAGAAGTCCACCTTTTCCGGAATGTCGGTCAGCCGTTCGCACCGGGCCTGAAGCAGCGGCGCGATCAGGCGGGTATCCAGGGCAGGATCCTTCACGGTCTGACGGATATAGGGCTCCGCCGCCTCGTGGAAGTCTTCTGGCGTCAGGCCCCGGAGGTAGGCAGCGTTGAAATAGGTCAACTTCTCCAGGTCGAAAATAGCGGGGGATTTAGAAATGCCGCCAATGTCGAAGGCCTCCGCCAGCTCAGACAAGGTGAAAAATTCCCGCTCCGCCTGATCGCCTCGAGGGGACCAGCCCAGCAGCGCCACGTAGTTGATGACCGCCTCGGAGAGATAGCCCTGTTCGATCAGGTCTTCGTAGGAGGGATCTCCGTGGCGCTTGCTCATTTTGTTGTGGGCGTCCCGCATGACTGGGGCGCAGTGAATATATTGGGGCACTTCCCAGCCAAAGGCCTCGTAAAGCAGGTTGTACTTGGGCGCGGAGGAAAGGTATTCCGAGCCCCGGACCACATGGGTGATGCCCATGAGATGGTCGTCCACCACGTTGGCGAAGTTGTAGGTGGGCAGGCCGTCGGATTTGATGAGCACCTGATCGTCCAGAGTCTCATTTTCCACGGTGATATCGCCGAATACCACATCGTGGAAGGTGGTGGAACCGGTTTCAGGAATTTTCTGACGGATAACATAGGGGACACCGGCGGCCAGTTTGGCGTCGGTTTCCTCCTGTGTCAGGCGGCGGCAGTGGCCGTCATAGCCGCCTAGACCGCTTTCTCCGTGGAGGGATTCCAAGCGCTCCTTGTCGCAGAAGCAACGGTAAGCGCCGCCCTTTTCCAGCAGGAGTTCAGCGTATTTTCCGTAGAGATCACGGCGTTCCGTCTGAATGTAGGGCCCCACCGGTCCGCCCAGGTCCGGACCTTCGTCCCAGATAAGCCCGCATTGCTGCATCGTCTGGTAGATGACGTCCACAGCCCCCTCTACCAACCGGCCCTGATCGGTGTCCTCGATGCGGAGAATGAAGGTTCCGTTGCTGTGACGGGCGATCAGCCAGGTGTACAGTGCGGTGCGGAGATTGCCCACGTGCATGTATCCAGTGGGCGAGGGCGCGAACCGGGTTCGCACGCCTCCCTTGGGAATACGGGCTTCCATGTCCGCATACCAATTCTTGTCCAAAGGCATATTATCTTCCTCCAAAAAAGAGAGTCTAGTGAAAAGCACGCTCTATTATAAAACGGAATCCTCCATTTGGCAAGGAGGAATACGCGCTGGATAGTCACTGTTTTCCGGCTGGGCTCCGGAGTTTTCTCCCGCAGTTTCAATGACTGAAAACGAGCCGTCTTTTCATCGTCAAACTACATGTTTTCTACCGGTTTTCTACCAGAGGAATCCCGGGAATCCATTGGGGGACAATGGATTCCAGGTTCGTGATTTTCCACAAATTTTAAGTTTTTTCTACCAGCTTTCTACCAAACGCAACTTTTAAGGGACCAAACCGCAGGTTTGGTCCCTTTTTTCGCTCGTTTTGATCGTTTTTCGGAGACTGTAAGGAGTGTTATACCGGCCTGAGAACCTTTTTGGCTGGTTTTCCGCTCTTTTTGTCGAAAAATCTTTAAGGAGGAAACAAATC
>JAAWCD010000081.1 GCA_022793095.1 Oscillospiraceae bacterium
GCGCCGGATGGGCCGGGAATTTTTCGCCCGGCAAGGAAAAAAGCGCAGGAATACTGGATGTATTCCGAGCATTTTTGACGCAGCTGGACGGAAAAAGACTGATTCAGACGGTGTGCCGGGAGATTTTAAACAGGCTCTTAAGCCAATTAGTAAATTGCCCATCCTGAATTACATATTCACCACTTTTTCGTCTATCAACGATGTAAGTTGGCATGCTGCTGATTCTTTGACCAGAAACATCGACGCCAATAGAATAAATCTTGACTGCGGCATCTTTTTTGATCTCCGTGGCCATTGCCTGAGCGCGCAGAGCGGCTTTGTCGCTGTAGGAAACGCCGTCTGTACACCATTCTTTGGTTATGAAGTTATAAAAGATGCCGTCTGTGCCCGGATTACCACTATTTTTCGGGGTATAGGGGTCCCAGCCAGTATAATTCGCTTTAATATATGTGGTGGGGAACCCATCTGTCACGAAGATGATAAACTTGTACTGACACTTAGATTTTGCCAGCATATCGGATGCCATCTTCAATCCCGCTTCCATATTGGTAAAGCGTTTATGGGAATCCTGATAGGATGACGCAAATACGATATTGTCCGCTGCACTCTTGGCTTTGGAGTAAAGGTCATCTGCCTCTTTCTTAGATGTACATTCGGTCAGACCCGCAAATTTATGTGCATCAGTATTAAAACCGACTACACCAATTTGCCTTGTAGCGTTGCTCCCGCTGGACATAGTAGCAAAATCGCTCATGAAGGTCTTTACTGCCTTCAATGCTGGAACATAGCGATCTCCCTTGTTAGGATAGTTCTGATCTTTCCTGCCAACCATGGTGTTTGACACATCCATGACTACGACCACGGCCACGCTCTGGTCCTTGACGATCTGTTCGATGCTCTTAGGCGTCGTGACCTTCAGCGTGATATCGAAATAGTTCTCCTGGCCCGCAACAGCTTCAATGGTCTTGCTTACCTCGACCTTGCTGTTGTCAGGACCCGTTTTACCACCCGAATTCACGACTTGGTCAGTGCTGCCTGCCGCGAACGCGGTCAGGTTGACCATGCTCAAGCACATGAGGAGCGCCAGGAGCATGGCGAGCCCGCGTTTGCAGACATGTTTTATATTTCGCATGGTATTCTTCCTTTCTTTGCAGTATTTGCTCGGATGCAAAGTTATCCGGCGGCCGGGCTGCCATAGCGCCGCCGCTTCGGGAGGAGCGCGCGCCTTAGGCCCCAAATATAGCTTTGCGTCCCATCGTTTCCGATGGTTTGCTGAATCGCAACCCGGCTGACATAGCGGAGATTTCTCCCCGCCTTAGTCCCGCAGCTTTGCCGTCCCAGCGTTTCCACTGGTTTGCCGAACGCCTCCTTCCCCCGCCGCCGTAGGCGTGTCAGACGGCGGGCCGCATCCAGGGCGGGATCGCCTCATTCATTCGGCTCCCTCCTTTCATAAATCGGGATCAGCCCTTTGTCAGGGCTGTGCCGCGGTCTGGGCAAATTCACGCAAAAACCGGTCGTGGTACTCCTCTTCCCCTCGTTTCCGGGCCTTGACCGCGTCCTCGAACCGGGAATAGCTGCCCAGATAGTGCCGTTTGCCCTTGAAGCAGCTGGTGGCCCGCCAGCGCTGCTTCGCGGACTGCCATTCCACGCCGGGCACGCCGCTGGTGTTGTTCCGGCGGACCGTCTTGGCCTGGAGCATCTCCACACAGGTGCCGTCTATGTAAGACAGACCCAAGGCGTGCCTTGGACCTCCGGCGCCGTTCCGGCAGCCGCAGGTCTTGGTGTGTCCGCAGCGCAGATGGTAGGTTTTCACCACGGTCTCCCGGCCGCAGCTGCACCGGCAGCGCCAGGCGGTCTTGCCGCCGATATTCTCCGCCGGGCCCAGAACAGTCAGCTTTCCAAACCGCTGGCCGGTCAGGTCCAGCTTTTTCGTTACGTGCCCCATTGCCTTTACTCCTTCCGCTGTTTGCTATCCTCTGGAGGAATGACAAGAACGCGTACATTCCTGCGTTCCAGTTTTGCCGCGGAGAAATTCCAAGGAAAGTATTGAAAAAGGAGAATTTATGTGGTATTCTTTAACTGTAAAAAAAGAAGGCCCGATCTACAGGAATGTACACATTTCTGTAGAAACGCTCATTTACGGTAATATGGCTTTTTCGTAGACCGCCGCCTTGCCACGAGATGTAGAGCAAATCGCCCGGCTTGAGTTTTTTCACCAGCTTCTTGTACTGGGGCCGGTTGAAGTCCTTGCCGGACTGCTTGTCCATAAAGATGTTTTTCTCAGGGATAGCCATTTCACGCAGTGCGGCCAACTGGCGGTCCTCGTTCTGTTCCCTGGTGCTGACACGTATATAGCTGTAAATATTTGACAATTCCTCACCTCCACTATTCGATTTCCTTTCACTTTTCTATGCTAAAGTGGTCTGGGTCAAAATGACCCAGACCACTTTAACACGGTAAAGCTACCCGTAAGAAAAATCGACGAGCCATTTTGACCCGTTGATGCCCACTCTAACAACACAATGTGGTGCGGGTCAAAATGGCCCGCACCACATTGCCGAAAATCAACTGATAATTTTGTCCGTTGATTCTATGTTACAATAGCTGGTGGTGACAGAGTTTATCACCACCACAAATTTCGGAAGCCGCTACCGGAATCGGACGGTCATGCGATTTTCAAGGTTCAGTGGTGCGTGTCAGGTACATTGTAGCGAAAAAATGCGCCCCTTTCCGTATATCCAAGAGGATGGAAAAGGGCGGCAAATCGGCGTGATTTCCACGCTTATGGACGGAGGGCAGAGATGGAAGCAAACTTGACGATACAAGAGCGTTTAAAAGACCTGCGGGTCCGTTGACCGTGGCTTGAGCCTGGAACAGCTTGCAGAGCAGACAGGGCTTTCCAAATCTGCCCTCGGCAAATATGAGTCCGGGGATTCAAGGATATAAGCCCCTTTGCCATCGTGACGCTGGCAAAGTTCTACGGCGTGTCTACGGACTATCTGCTGGGTTTGACAGAAAACAAAAATCCCGCAAACGCAGAGTTTCAAGCCCTGCATTTGCGGGATGACGCGGTGGATGCGATACGGGATGGGAAATATAAGAAGCGACTGCTGTCTGAGTTGCTGATGCATGACAAATTCCAGCAGTTGATGGTCGATGCCGAAGTCTATGTTGACCGGATCGCCGGCATCAGAATCAACGATATGAATGCCATGCTTGAAGCGGTGCGGCAGCAAGTCATTCAGCAGTATGCCGCGGAGGACGGGGACTTGCATACACGAACGCTGGCTCTTGCCCAAATCCAAACGGCGGAATATTTCAAACAGGTGTTGTCTGCTGAAACTCATACTTGATTTTGTCCCTGTGATCTGGTACTATAATAATAGATTGAAAAAGTTGAAACTTTCCTAGACCTTGTTTGAAAAATGTTAACATGCCTAGGCAGCGGACCTTTTTCCGTCTGGGCGGCACAATTTTTCCTAGAAATCCGTTAGGTTTCCTGCGAAAATTGTTTGCCAGACGAAAAAATTCCTCCTTGCTGCACATATTGCCATTTACCAAACAAGGCCTAATTTTCACAATAGTTTTCCGTTGCGGCGGTAAAACAATATATGCAGCGGTATCGAAGAGGTCATAACGGGGCTGACTCGAAATCAGTTTGCGGGCAACCGCACGTGGGTTCGAATCCCACCCGCTGCGCCATTGTAGACAAAACCTGTGTGTAACGATAGTTATACGCAGGTTTTGCCCATTCTTAGTAAAATTGCATCAAAATCATGGATTAGAATTAGGTATAATTACATATTCTCCCTTCGCATGGCAAGACGGATGGTCTCCAGCACCAAATCTACAGTTTGGCGTGTGGCGGTTTTGTAGGCCACAATGCAGTTGTCGTAGGGGTCCCGGATCATAGACAGATAGAGGACGCCTTGGCCGGCTTGGATGTAAGAGATGTCTGCCACCCGCTTGGTATTGGGCTTGTCCGCATGAAACTCCCGGCCAAGCAGGTTTTCATAATTCTCTGGTAGCCATAGGTCTGCCGGACGTGAGCCTGTTGCTCCCGAAGAAGCTGCCCCAGCTCCGCATCCGGTTCCGGCCGGCCCAAACGGTGGACAAAATCATAGTATCCGCTCTGTAATATCGGCCTGCATGGTACGAGTCTGCTCCGTCAGTGGTAGTGCACTCGAATGAAATTGTCAGCGGTATTCACAACCGTTGAACGGCATCTAAGGCGTCGCCGATTAAATCAGCGGCGCCTTAAACCCGTCTATTGCCGTCACGCTGCGCCAATTTTGCTTGGAATCCACCGAGGATTCCGGTGAAAAATTATCTTGCTTGACAACAAAATCCTTCTGTCAGTCCCCGGTTATGAATACAGCTTCTAATATGGAAAATGTAAAAATTATCTGGCCTTGAAACCTTTGGAAAGGATGTACAGGCCGCACGGGAAGCCTTGGGAATGCCCCGTAGGACATTGGCCGAAATGTTCGGCAAGCCCGCCAAAATCTGCGAAGCCATCTATCCTTCCCCCGGACTCCATTCCGCGTTATCACGGATACGGCGCTGCCTTTCTGGCCTGGAAGCCCTGGAGCATTACCTCTGCGAACAGCCGGATCAGCGGGTTCTGATTGCTGCGCTTCCAAACCGTACAGATGGGAATCATCTCATCCAGATAACACCAATCCAACCGTGGGTCCCGGTCAAGTCCCATATACTCGTCAAAAACTGAAATGCCGTCTCCCATCAGCAGAGCCTGAAAAATGGTGTCCCGGTTGGGCAGGTACACCGCTCGGGTCTCCACCTGGTGGGCGAGAAACTGGAGCTGCACAATCTGGGCCGCCATGGGCGATTCATCCTCCGGCAGCATGAGCAGGGTCTGCCCCTGAAAATCCTGAATCCGCAAGGGCTCCTCCGGGTCTCGAAGCAGCCCCCGGCGCACATAGGCACGGCTCTCCAAACATGCGGCCTCCACAATCTCCAGCGCCTCAAAGCTGGAAATGCTGGTCTTGGTACATAGAATGACATCCAGCGCACCAGAGTGCAGCTTGCTGTGCAGCTGCCGAAAGGTGCAGCTTTCAAAGGAAAGGGCAGCACGGGGATGCCGCAGCGACACCTGCCGCCGGAAGGCCAGCAGCATGTCGCTGAGCTCCCAGCCCTGCCCGATGCCCACACAAAGCCGCAGCTCATTTTGACCCGCCAGCTGCTGGGCTGCTGCGGCAGCTTGGGCCAGACCCTGTTGGGACCGCAGAAACGCGTCTCGGAACACCATGCCCGCCGGGGTCAGGCAGAGCAGCCGCTTGCGGGAACGGTCAAAAAGCAGGCAGCCCAGCTCCTCCTCCAAAAGTCTGATCTGACGGCTGACCGCTGGCTGTGAAACGTACAGCTCCGCCGCTGCCTGAGAGAAGCTCATGCACTCGGCCACCTTTAAAAAGCAGGTCACCTGCAAAGAATTCATGTCCTTCACCTCTTTCTTAATTATAACCAATCCGTTATTATTTGTCACTTCATTTTCCTATTTGCCTCTGATTTTTTTCCGTGGTATAGTTACCCTGGAACAGTCAAATGTGACAAAAATTTCGGGATAAGAAGAGGTGAGAACATATGAACACACAAACTCTGCGCTGTGACCTGCTGGTGGCCGGCGGCAGCACCGCCGGCTGCTTCGCCGCCAATACTGCCAGAGCGTTGGGCTTGGATGTCCTGGTGGTGGACAAAGCTACAGCGGGACAGTCCGGGGCCAGCATCATGGCCAGCGGCTTTTGGGCTGTTTTTAACGAGGACTGGGGCATGGATTATGATGCCACCCTGGCCTGGATTAACAGCAACAGCTCCTATCTGAACCATCGGGGCTGGACTGAAGCCTTTTTGCAGGACTCCTGGGGCACCTACCTGGATCTGAAGCGCTGGGGCGTCCAGTTCCCCGTTCCGGAGGAACAAATGGCCTGCTTTTTCCGCCAAAGCATCATTGGCGACGACCAGGCCGGCCACCACGACGGCGATCCCCACACCCACTATGGCATCGTGCCTCTGTCCCACCGGTGCGTTACCCCTGCGCTGCGGACCTATGGAAACCGCATCGGCGTGCGGTTTCTGGACCGGACCATGATCACCGATCTGGTCTGCCGGAACGGTGTGGTCCGAGGTGCGGTAGGCTTTGACCTGGAGACTGGGGCGGGGGTTCGGGTAGAGGCCGGGGCAGTGGTCCTGGCTGCGGGACGGAACTATTTCCGCTCTCCCGGTATGCACATCTCCGGCCAAACCGGCGACGGGGACGCCATGGCCTACCGGGCCGGAGCGGTGCTCAGCGGTAAGGAATTTCCCGATATGCACATGAACATTGCCAAGGACCCCATGTGGAAGGGAAATGGGGAGATGTATCCCGCTTACTTCCGGTTTGACGACGCACTGGGCCGCGCCATTCCCAACAAGGGTTTTGACCTCTCCATCGTCAGCTCCGTCCATGCGGGCTATGGGCCGGTTTACTGGGATTTCAGCAAGTGTACGGAAAACGACCTGCGATCCATTGACGAATATCTGAAAAAGCGGAACAATCCAAAGGAGACTCAGCGGGTGGGGCTGGACCCTCGCCGGGGCGGCAAGGTGCCCATGATCGGCGGCGCCGCCGCCGGAGGCTGTCAGGAGCAGACTGCAGGGCTATGGACTCCGGACACCGATGGGGCATCCACGCTTCCAGGCCTCTACAGTGCGGGGGATGGCTGCGCCACCTGGATGTGGGGGGCCATCATTCAGGGGCCTCCGCCGGGCCTCTCCCCAGCGGCTGTCTCAGGCAAGCGGGCGGCAAAGGCCGCGGCGGACTACCTCCGTGCCGCCCCTCGTCCGGACCTGAGTGAGGGCGATTTCGCCGGGGCGGAGTCCCATCGGGATAGCTACGTCCGGCGGAAGTCCGGTTTTGACCCCCGTTGGGTCACCCAACTGCTGCAAAACTACGCCATGCCCTATTATATACTCCACATCAAGGAGGAAAAACGGCTGGAGGCGGCCCTGACACTGATTCAGTACCTGGAGGAGCATATGGTCCCCCTGATGCGGGCCGGGGACCCCCACATGCTCCGGCTGGCTCATGAGACGGAGAACATGGCGCTGAACGCAGAGATGATTCTGCGGGCGTCGCTGTTCCGGAAGGAGAGCCGGGGCTGGCACTATCGTGAGGATTACCCGGAGCAGAATGACGCTGAATGGCTGGCCTGGAACCAGATCCGGCGGGGCGCCAACGGCGCGATGGAGCTGGCCAAGGCCGGTGTTCCCAGGGAATGGCGTCCGGCAGAGGGGACGGAACCGGCAAAGCCTTGGCTGGCCTGGGACCATCCCCACACCATGTGAGGAGGAAGCGCGTATGGCAATTCAACCAATCAACAGGGAAGCGTGTGTGGGCTGCGGGCTGTGCGTTAAGGCCTGTCCCATGGATGTCATCCGCCTGGAAGAGGGAAAAGCCCAGGTCCGGTACGGGGAGGAGTGCATGTGCTGTGCAGCTTGTGAGGACGTGTGCCCCACAGGTGCAGTCTATGTCTCTCCAGACAAGGAAGTGCCGTTGATGGTTTCCTGGCGGTAAGGGGGGAACTGTAATGAAATTTGACAACACCCGTATTCAGAAGCTCCGGCAGGCTATGCTGGTCCGGCCCTCGGTTTGCGTGGAGCGGGCAAAGCTCATCACCCAGTCCTACCGGTCCACTGAGGGCGAGCCCGCCCCCATTCGCCGGGGGAAGGCATTCGCCCACCTTCTGGGCAACATGAGCGTGAAAATCTATCCCGGCGAGCTGATCGTAGGCCGTCCTTCCTCTAAGGTGCGGGGCGGCTCCATCAGCCCGGAGCTTCAGTGCGATTGGATTTTGGACGAGCTGGACTTGCTCTCCACCCGGGAGACAGACCCTTTTGAACCCTTGACCGAGGAGGAAAAGACGGTCCTTCGGGACGTGGTTCCCTACTGGGAGAGCCGGTCCCTCCGGGCTAAGTGGCAGGAGGCCTGCCCTGATGAGGCCAAGCCCTACGACGGCCTCATCACCGGCGGCGGGGCCTTCTGCGGCAACAACCAGTTTCCCGGCCACGCCTCCCCGGACTACGCCCAGCTGCTCGAGAAGGGAACGGAAGGGCTGATCTCCGAGGTGGAGGCCCGGCTGGCCCGGGACTGCACCCAGGCCCAGCGGGACGAGCTGACGGGCATGAAGCTGTGCCTGGAGGCCCTGGGCTGGTTGGGAGACCGCTACGCCGGTTGCGCGGAGGCCATGGCGGAGGCGGAGCGAGACCCGGTTCGGGCGGCAGAGCTGCGGGAAATTGCGGCAGTGTGCCGGAGGGTGCCCCGCCAGCCAGCCCGGAATCTGTGGGAAGCAGTCCAGTCGGTCTGGTTTGGCTATCTTTCCATTATGCTGGAGAACTGGGGGACAGGAAACACCTTCCTGCGGGTGGACCAGTATCTTTACCCCTACTATCAGCGCTCCATAGAGACGGGCATGAGGGAGCAGACCGCCTATGAGCTGATTGCCATGCTGCTCATCAACTGCAACTCCGGCTGTGTGGTCTACTCCGAGGCTCGGAGCCATGGATTTGCCGGAAACAACTCCGGATGTTCCTTCACCACCGGCGGCGTGAAAGCGGACGGAAGCTGTGGGGTCAACGAGGTCAGCCGCCTGGTGCTGGAGGCGGAGCGGGTAGTCAACATGGGCAGCGATGACATTGTGGTCCGCATCGGGCCGGACACGCCGGACGATTTTGTCCTGCTGGCCTGCGATGTGGCCCGGGATGTGGGCGGCAAGCTGAAATTCCTGGGGGACAAGACCGCCATTTCCAACCTGATGCTGGACGGCATGACCCGGGCCCAGGCCAACGACTACGCTGTGGCGGGCTGCACCTCTCCGGTAGTGGGCGGGCTAAGCTACAACATCCCTGGCGGCATTATCTCCCTGCCCGGCATTCTGGAGCTGGCGCTGAACAACGGCGTCCACCGGCTGACCGGCCTGCAATTGGGGGTAAAGACCGGAAACGCGGCGGAGTTTACCTCCTTCGACCAGGTGTGGGAGGCGTTTTGCGCTCAGGTGCGCCATGTGATCCCCTTCTGCCACCAAATCAAGAACGCGGACAAGGCCATGCTGTCGAAGTACATGCCCTCGCCCATGCAATCCGCCTTGCTGCCTGTCTGTGTGGAGCGGGGGACAGATGTGATCGATGGGGGAACCAAGCCGTTCTACTATTTTGCCATGTCCCTGGCCGGCGCACCTAACGTGGGAGATTCTCTGGCGGCCATTCGGAAGTATGTCTTCGAGGAGCGGGTGATCTCCATGGCGGAGCTGTGTGAGGCGCTAAGCCGGAATTTTGAGGGCTTTGAGGATCTGCGGAAGCTGCTGCTCAGGGCTCCTAAGTTCGGTAATGACAATCCCTATGTGGACACGCTGGTCAATCAGGTGCTCCGCTTTGTTTCCGGCGTGGTAGGGGGGACGAAAGGCTTTCATGGGGCGGGCTCTCCGGTGGCCGCAGCGGCGGTCACTGCCAACATCGGTCTGGGTATGGTCTGCGGGGCCACACCGGACGGCAGGAAGGCCGGCGAGCCCATCAGCGAAGGGGGAATCTCCCCTGCTCAGGGCCACAATGACCACGGAGCGACAGCCACTATGATGTCCGTGGCTAAGCTGGATCACACCAAGCTGCGCCACGGCGAGGTGCTCAACATGCGAATTGACCCGGAGGCAGTGGAAGGGCCGGAGAAGCTGGCTAAATTCGAGGCGCTGATTCGGGCTTACCTGAATGCAGGCGGATTTCTGGTGCAATTTAACATCGTTTCCACAAAGACTTTGCGGGAGGCACAGATTCATCCAGAGAACCATCGGGATTTGGTGGTTCGCGTGGCAACTTATGCCGCCTACTTTATCGAGCTGGGCGCAGAACTGCAAAACGATATTATCCGGCGGATGGAGTTCCGTTCTTTTTCCTGACGAATACGGACAAGGGGGTTAAAGTGTCATGACTGCCACCGTATTCAACATAGTCCACGGCTCCTTCGTGGACGGCTGGGGCATCCGCACCACTGTGTTTTTGAAGGGGTGCCCCCTGCGCTGTGTGTGGTGCTGCAACCCGGAAAGCCAGCACGCCCAGCCGGAACTACAGATTATCCAGGACCGCTGTTCCGGCTGCGGCCGGTGTCTGGAGCGATGCTCCGCTGGTGCGCTTGCCTTGGAGGATGGGCGGATCCAAGTGGACCGGTACCGGTGTAGCGGCTGTGGAGACTGTGTACAAGGCTGCTGGCCCGGTGCACTGGCCCTCTGGGGGCAGGAGCGCACCGCGGAGGACGTGTTCGCTGAGTGTCTGCGGGACCGGGAATTTTACGCCCAGTCTGGCGGCGGCGTTACACTCAGCGGGGGGGAGGCCACCCTTTGGCCGGAATTTTGCCTGGAAATGATCCGGCTCTGTCACAGAGCGGGCATTCCGGCGGCCATTGATACCTGCGGGCAGGTGGAGATCGAAACAGGACTGGAGGTGCTCCGGCAGGCGGATCTCATTCTGTTTGACATCAAAGGGCTGGATCCGGAGACCCACCGCCAGAATACCGGCGTGGACAATGGGACCATCCTCCACAATCTGGACCGGCTGGAGGCGTGGAGAAAGGATGTTATTATCCGCTATCCGGTCATCCCCAACCACAACCAGCGGGAGGCGGAGAAAATCGCCCAGTTCCTGTCAGCCTTAGGCTGTGTCCGGCGGGTGGACCTGATCCCGTACCACCAGTACGGCATGGGAAAATACGAGCAGCTGGGCCGGCAATATACACTCAGCGAGCCACCGCTTCCGGAGGAGGAACGTCAGCGGCTGCTGGCGCTGTTCCAGAGCGCCGGATTGAAGGCGCAATTGGGGGGATGAGAGGGCATTCCGTTGGGATAACCAACGTTCTCTATTGGTTGAAAAAAGGCTCCATTTTGATTTTGGGGAACAGCTGCTGGGAGAGCCCCACAAACCGGCCGGTGAGCAGCACGGAGGCGATGGAGCTGACGCCTACGCTGGCCAGGGAGTGGGTGGAAATCAAGTTGACGGCAACAGCCACCGCCACATAAAGGGCGTCCGCAATCATTTTGACATTGGACAGCTTCCTGTCATAAATCCGGCTGATGACGTTGTTCAGC
>JAAWCD010000082.1 GCA_022793095.1 Oscillospiraceae bacterium
ACGCGTCTTGGCGGCAAAAGTTCCGCCTGGACTTCGTGAAAAAAGTTTGAAATCTTTTTGGATTCCTGCACTTTTTATCACTCGCCAGACAAAAATTTTGCTCGTTAATCCACGCGCTCCGATTTCATCCGTGGTTCCTCAGTTTGACAAATTGGTCCTGAAAGGTGTAATGGTTATGAAAAAGAAATATATCCTCCTCATCAGCGCGGTCCTCGTTGCAGCCGTAGGAATCATCGGCGTTTATCTGCTGACCAGGCCTACAATATTAGGTAATATGAGCAACGAGTATTCAGAGCCGGCAACAACAACTTCCAACATCTCTTTCGCAGGGGAAGCAGGCAATAGGATAAAGTTCGTCTTCGACTCGGATGTTATCAGCGGAAATTTGGACATGACCCTGTATGATTCAGATGGCAACGCTGTATATACTTTAGATAACGCAGCAGAGTTGGTGGCCTATTTTACGCTAGAACGGTCCGATACATATACACTAGCCGCCAATTGCGATCATTTTGCCGGAACGTATAAAATCTTCGTGTATTTAGATAAAGTAGACCTATCAGCCGCTTCAGGTGACTAAGAAGCTGTATTCATAACCGGGGGGTGGTGTGATGAAAGACAAGGCCAGACGCCGTTCAACGGTTGTGAATACAGCTTCCAAGGGGGGATTTCATCTTTTGGTGAAATCCCCCTTTACAAATGTTCCCTCTTTTGATAAACCGTCTATAAAAGCGGAGCAATCACCGAAACCGCCTGCCGTTCCGCTGTCACATAATCCCGCAGAAACGCACTGACCTCTTCCATGGTGATGGCGTCATAGACCTCCGGGAAATCCAGGTAAAAATACCCCGCGAAGTGGGCCTGCGCGGTCTGAATACACAAATTCTCCGAGGTCAGCCCCCGAACCTGCGCTCCATAGACCGCCTTCTTCACGCGCCGGAACCGGTCCTCCTCTAGGCCGCCGGAGGCCAGCCGCTCCCCTTCCCGCAGAATGGCTTCCGCCACCCCGTCCGGGTCCCGGCTCTCGCCGCCCGCTGCCAGAAAGGAAATCCCAGGTTCGACCTCAAAGCTCACGCTGAAGCTCTTATTGACCTTCCCCGCCTCGTACAGCCGGACGTACAGCGGGCTGGAATCGCCGCACAGCAGCTCTCCCGCCAGCCTGCCCGTCAGCTGGAGCCGTAGATTTTCCTGGCCCCGCTCGGGCTCCGGCCCCTTGAAGCCGGTGAAAAACAGCGGGCTGGACACCTCCATCCGCTCCTCCGTCCGGGCCTGAAACGCCTTCGCACCCTCCGGCGCCCCGTAATCCCGCCGGGCCGGGCCCGGGCTCTCCTGCGTGACCACCTGGGCCGCGATGTCAAACACCCGCTCCGGGTCCACCGGCCCGGCCACGCACAGAACCATATTCCCCGGATGATAAAAGCTGCGGTAGCAATCGTAGAGGGTATGGTCCGTAATCCCCGCAATGGACTCCCTGGTCCCGGCCACGGAAATCCGGATGGGATGGCGCTCGTAGAGCCCCGCCAGCAGATTCCGGTACAGCCGCCAGTAAGGCTCGTCCTCAATCATGGCGATTTCCTGACCGATAATCCCCTGTTCCTTTGCCACGCTCTCCGGTGTAAAGTAGGGCTCCATTACAAAGGACAGCAGGGTCCGAAGATGGTCCTCAAACCCCTCTGTACACTCGAAATGATACCCTGTTATGGAAGACGAGGTAAAGGCGTTGGGGGACGCGCCCCCCTGGGACAGCAGCTGAAGGGCGTTTCCCTCCTTCGTGTCAAACATTTTGTGCTCCAGAAAGTGGGCTACCCCGGCGGGGGTGTCCTTCCACTGGCCTCCCTGCTCAAACCGCAGGTCCATACCGCCGTAATTGGCGGCAAAAAAGGCGAAGGACTTTCCAAACTCCGGCTTCGGGTACACAAATACCGGCAGGCCAGAGGGCAAAATTCCAGCCCAGCAGCACTCTCCTACCCGGTGAAACTCACGCCGCTCCATGTTCTGTCCCCTCCATCCGGTAAATCAGCTCCAACTGCATCCGCTTCGCCTGCTCCGCCACGTCCTGGGCGCTCACCTGTTCGATGCGTCCGGCCAGGGCCTCTGGCTCCTCGCCGGTCTCTCCAACGTTCTGGGTCAGCCAAAAGTCCTCCAGCTGCCACTGTACGTCCAAGGTGGAGCGCAGACCGGAAATCAGCGACTTTTTCGCGGCGGTCAGCTCCTCTTCTGTGAAGTCCCCCTGGCGGCAGGCCTCCAGCTGGGCCAGAATTTCGTCCTCCGCCGCCTGGAACTGCTCAAACTCCACCCCAGAGGACACCAGCATCAAGCCTTTGAGCTTGTCCACCATAGAGCTGGCGTAATAGCACAGGCTCCGCTTCTCCCGGACGTTCAGAAACAGCTTGGACGTGGTGGTGCCGCCATACAGGGCGTTCAGCGTCAAAAAAGAGGGATAGTCCGGATGGGTAAGGGACACGCCCCCGCCGGAAAAGCCCAGCACCAGCTTGCCCTGGGTCACGTCCAGCCGCTCGGACTGGCGGCGGACCTCCTGGGATGGCCTGTGGGACCGGTCCGGCAGGGTTTGGCTCCGGCTGCCCTGGGGCAGGCGGGACAGCGCGGCGGTCCAGGCCTCCGCGACCCGCTCCGGCCTGGCGGAGCCGCAGTAGTACAGCTCCACCGGCGCGGAGGAAAGCAGCGTTTCATACCGGTCATACAGGCTGTCCGGCGTCACTGCCTCCGCGCCCTCGATGGTGCCCTTGGCGTCCAGGCCGTAGCCCTCCCCCTCGCACATCAGCTCAATGGCCCGCTTCTGGGCGTAGAACCGCTTATCGTTGATTTCGCCTTTGATCTGGTCGATCAGGTTGGTCCGCTCCCCCTCCAGCCAGTCAGGCCGGAACGCGCCGTTTTCCAGCGCCGGGTCCAGCAGCAGCTCCCCCAACAGTCCGGCGGCGGCGGAAAGCAGGTCCTCCCCGCCAGGGGCCAGGGCGCCGTCCAGAAAGGAGGCGGCAAAGCCCACGCACTGGACCTCTCCCCTCTTGCGTACCGCGGCTTCAATGGTCCCGCCGTACAGCTCGTCCAAGGCCTCTGAAAGGGGCCTGACCCCTGGATGACGGCGGGTGCCCCGGCGGAGCACCCTGGGCACCAGGGCGTTGGCCGCGGCTTCCGGCCCCATGGGGGTGAGAACGTACACGCCCCAATAGC
The DNA here is from genome assembly GCA_022793095.1 of Oscillospiraceae bacterium. Lineage (GTDB taxonomy): Bacteria > Bacillota > Clostridia > Oscillospirales > Oscillospiraceae > JAAWCD01. The sequence goes on from JAAWCD010000082.1 coordinate 3,190, forward strand.
CGCTTTTGAATTTCGAGGTCTGAATGGCGGTCAGCCGTACCCCTGGAAGCAGCTCTGTTCTGCAATACTTCAATGCGATCGCTCCTTTGCGGTATGGTAATAGGAACATTATACTACAATTCGTCAAATTTTGCATCTGTTTTCCATTCTTTTTCTTGAAAGAAAAAGAACCAAAAAGAACTTTAAACGATTTCTATTTCAGATGCACAAAACGTAGGGCCCGATGACCTCATCAGGCCTTACAGGGCACAGGCCTCCAAAAAAACCACCGCAGTACGCCAGCTTAACGTTCTTTTGCCTACTTTTCGTTCAAGAAAAGAATCAAAAAGAACGGCCCGATGACCTCATCAGGCCTTACAGGGCACAGGCCTCCAAAAAAACCACCGCGGTACGCCAGCTTAACGTTCTTTTGCCTACTTTTCTTTCAAGAAAAGTAGGATTCCAGCAGATGTTCGCCCCGCAGCTCCGGCAGGCGCACGCCGTCCACCTTTACACCGTCCAGCCGCAAACCCGCCGGGCTCTTCCGCACCGCCTTGATGTGCAGCACCCCATTTGGCAGACGCCAATCCGCCTCATACCCCGGCCAGTCCCTGGGCAGATTGGGCTTCACCGTCAGCACACCCCGGTCCAACCGCAGGCCCAGCAGCTCCCGTACCGCCACACGGTAGTACCACCCGGCCGCCCCGGTGTACCAGCTCCAGCCGCCCCGGCCCAGATGGTCCGGGTGGGCGTACACATCCGCAGCCAGCACATAGGGCTCCGCCTGATAGACCTCCCCCGAATGGCGTTCCGGCAGAAGGTCCCTCAAAATGGCCCAGCCATCCTCTGTCCGGCCCAGCCGCAGGCAGGCCAGCGCCAGCCATACCGCCCCGTGGGTGTACTGCCCGCCGTTTTCCCGGATGCCGGGCAGATAGCTTTTAATATACCCTGGGTCCGGCCCCACGTTGTCAAAGGCCGGCGTCATCAGCTTCACCAGCCGGCTGTCCCGGTCGTAAAGCCACTGAACCGCCTGTTCAACCCCCTGCCCTGCCTTCGTCCGGTCCGCCGCCTTGGGCAGCGCCGCCCAGCTCTGGGCAATGGAGTCAATCTGACACTCCGCGCTCTCACGGCTTCCCAGCGCCGTCCCGTCCCGAAACCAGCCCCGGAGAAACCATTCCCCGTCCCAGGCCTCGTTTCCGTGCTGGGCCAGCATCCGGGCCGTCTTTTCATACCGCTCCGCCCGGTCCTCTTCCCCCATCTCCCGGCAGACAGGCGCAAACCGCTCCAGGGCGTGGGCTGTAAACCAGGTGAGCCAGACGCTTTCGCCCTCCACCCGGTCCATGCCGTCGTTCCAGTCTCCGGTCCCCATGTTCATCAGCCCATGGGGGCCAAAGCCCCGGCCCAGGGCACATTCCACAGCCCGGACACAGTGGCCGTACACCGTGCCGGACTCCGTTCCAGGCTCGGAGGGCTCGTACCGCTCCCGCTCCTCCTGGCTCAGGGGCCGGTTGCTCAGATAGGGAACCTCCATCCGGAGCAGCGCCCCTTCTCCCGTCTCCCGCCAGTACAAGGCCGCCGCGTAGGGCAGCCAAAGCAAGTCGTCGGAAATCCGGGTTCGCACCCCCCGGCTCTGGCCCCCAGGCAGCTCATGCCACCAGTGCTGTACGTCGCCCTCCTGGAACTGGTGGGCGCAGGCCCGCAGAATCTGCTGCTCCACCAGCTCCGGCGCGGCAGCGGTCAGGGCGCACACATCTTGCAGCTGGTCCCGGAAGCCGTAAGCGCCCCCGCATTGATACAGAGAGGTCCGCCCCAGCAGGCGGCAGGCGGTTACCTGATACAAACACCAGAAGGACAGATAGTGATCCAGCGCCGGGTCAGGCGTGCGGACAGTCAGCTGTCCCGCCAGAGCGGTCCAGCTCTTTGCCGTGTCCTCCAGGGCCGTCCGGGCGGTCCACTCGTCCAAAAGAGCCTCTACCTGCCGCCGCCCGGCTTCGTCCCGCCAGCTGCCCGCTGCCAGCACCAGAGAGGTGCGGCCGGTCCAGCGCAGCGTCCCCTTGGGACGGCAAAACGCCGCCTCCTCCGGCGGAACGCTGCCCAGCAAGCCGAAGGTTACGTCGGAAAAGTCGCTGTTGGCCTTGTTTGTAAAGTAGATTCCCTTTTCAACAAACTCCGGCCGCACCCAGGGCTGAAGGCTCTGGCGGTCCGCCAGCAGAGGCTCCGCCGTCCATAGGAGCTGGTCCCCTTCCGTCAGTCCCTCCACCAGGAACACACGGGCAGGGGCTTCCCTGGGCACAAAGGCGGTCAGATGAAGGTCCCGGCCCTCCAGATGGACGGTCCAGCGGGCAAAGCCGGGGCCATAGGTCACGGTCCGCCGGATTCCGTCCCGGCGGGCAAACAGGGAAACCCTGCCTCCGCCCGCCAACGCCGCCTCCAACGTCTCCGGCCCGCCCTGGGCCAGGGGGTCGTTCCGCCAGGGGGTCAGCTTCAATTCCCGGCTGTTGTCCCGCCAGAGATAGCCGCCCCCGGTCTCATCCGTCATCCAGCCAAAGCCCTCGCTGGCCAGCATCTGGCTCCAGCCCAAGGGCGGCAGGCCTCCGTTCAGCTCCAGAATCACCTGGCCGGGCTCCCGCCGCCAGGTCCAGCTTCCCGCCGGTTCCAAGGGGACCGGGCGGGGCGGCCCTCCCGCCTCCCGGCCGTTCACCGGCAGGCGCTCCCCCGGCTCCAGATGAACCAGGGACATGCCCAGCACCGGGTCCCAGTTCCCCTGCACCAGATGAACGCCGCCTTTGGCTCCCAGGAAGGCTTCCGCACCCAGGTCCCGCAGGGCGTCCATCAGCGCCGAGCGGGCGGGCTGGCGGTAATCCCCCTCCTCTGGCAGAAGAAGCGCCAGGTCCGTCCGCCAGCCCAGGCCGGTGAGCAGGCTGTGCCAGCCCAGCAGCCGGGCCACCTCCTCCGGCCCTGAGGGCTCCGCCGTCCACAGGGGCAGATCCCCGGAGATGCCATAGGGCCAAAGGGCGCTCTGTCCCTCCGTCCGGCCCAGCCGCCCCGCCTCCTGGGGATGGTTCAGCCGGTCCAGCAGGGCAAATGCCTGTAAAGTGTCTTCCCTGTTCAGCCTTCCCTGGCTGTAGAGCCGCTCCAACCGGGCGGCGGGCCGGGTCAGCGCCCCGGTGAGAAGGCCCTGGGCGGTGAGGATGGCCGCCTCCTGCTCTCCGGCCCCGAAGGCCAGCCGCAGGCGGTAGGTTCCCCCAGGCTCCAGGTTCAGGGGCAGGCGCAGAGACAGGCAGGGGTCCAGCACAGCCCCTTCCTGGGGGCCGCGCCCCTGGGGCAATCCGCTCCGGTTCAGGGCCCGCTCCCGGCTGGTATCCCAGTCCGCGGCAGAGGGGTCCCAGAGCACCGCCAGCGTGGGGGCCGGACCGCTCCGGCCCGGCCTCCGGGTGAACAGCACGCCGCCCCCCAGAAAGGCGCTTTGGAGGCTCAGCCGGGAAAAGGCCGGGTGGGCCTCGTAATCCGCCTGCGGCGCCAGCACGGGCCGCAGAAAGGCGGTCAGCACCCCCGGCCCCGCCGGGCCGTGCCACGTCAAGGTCAGCTCCCGCAGCTCGCCGCTGCCCTCCTCGGGCAGAAAGATCCGCTCGCTCAGCGTAAAATCCGTTTCCTCCACAGAAAATTCCGCGCTGCCGGACGTGAAGGTCCAGGCCAGCTCTTCCCCGCCGGTGCGGGGAAAGAGGGGCAAAACCGTGTTTTCCCGCTCCAGGGAGAAGGCCGCTCCATCCAGGGTCAGCCGGAAGCCGTTGAGCTGGGACCAGCCCCCGCCGCCGGCAGTGACCAGGCTGGTGTAGGTCCCGTTGGAGAGCAGGTGGCAGGCCGGCGTCTCCGCCGCGCCCACCCCCGCCCGGGTCCAGCTGGGTACACTCTGATAGCGGGGGCGGCGGGGCCGCTCCTCTTCCCGGTCCTGCTTCATGGGCTTGGCCCCCACGGGAACCTTCTCCTGAAGGAGCTCCCGGTAGGCCCCCATGGCCGGATCAGCCAGAAACCGCTTCTGCATCACGTTGTCCCGCAGGAGGTTGTCCACCGCCAGGAGGCTCATGCCCAAATGGTGGACCATATAGGTCCGCACCGGCAAAAAGCCCTCGGTCTGCCGCCCCGGCGTGAAATCCGCCGCCTCGCACAGCCCGTAGGCCCCTTCCAATCCCAGGTCCCGCAGCCGCCGCAGGTTTCGGGCCGCAGACAGGGGCACCAGCCCCAGCGCCAGGAAGGAGGCGTAGGGCGCGATGACCAGCTCCCGGTCCATCCCCCGCTTGAGCGCCAGGGTTTGGACTCCGTGAGCCTTGTACTGATAGGTCAGACTGCCGTCCAAGGCGTAAAAGGCGGACTCGGAGCACCCCCAGGGCACCCCCGCCCGGTCCCCCCGCTCCCTCTGTTCGCAGACGCAGAAGGCCAAAGACTCGTAGAGCAGAGAGTTGGGCTCGCAGGGCAGCAGCAGATGGGGCATGAAATACTCGAACATGGTGCCCGTCCAGGAGGCCATGCCGCAGTAGCCCCGCTTCCCCGTCAGGGCCCGGCTCAGCCGCCGCCAGTGCCGGGGCTCCACCTCGCCGCGGGCCACCGCCACGTAGCTCAAAAGCCGGGCCTCGCTGGCCATCAGGTCGTACCAGCCCTCGGTCCGGGCATTTTTCTCCAGGTCAAAGCCGATGGAAAAGAGCTTCCGATCCCGGTCGTAGAGAACGGACAAATCCATGCCGCCGGCCAGGGCTTTGGCCCGCTGGGCCAGACGGTCCTGGCCCCGCTCCCGGAGGCCCCGTTCCAGGGCGATGAGACAGGCGCACAGGTTGCCTGAGTCCACCGCCGACACATACCGGGGCCGGAGGGGCCGGGCGGAGGCGGTGTCATACCAGTTGTAAAGGTGGCCGTTCCACTTTTCCAGCCCCTCAATGGAAGTAAGCATGGACTCGATGAGCTGAATCCCCCGGCCGCCCGGCGCCAGCTCCAAATCCACCGCCGCCAGACAGCACAGCAGGGCCAGCCCCAGGTTGGTGGGCGAGGTCCGCCGGGCCGGTCCAAGGTTGGGCATTTCCTGCACATTGTCCGGAGGCAGATAGTGGTCCTCTTCCCGAATCCACCGGTCAAAGTACCGCCACATCAGCCCCGCCTCGTGGAGCAGGAAGGCCCGGTCCTCCTGAGGCAGCTCCCGTTCCCGGTCCAGAGGCCGGCTCATGGCCCAGGCGAAGAAGGGAGACGCCGCCCAGATGAGGCCCACCGCCGCCCCGGCGGGCACTCTGGCCCCCAGCACAATGAGAACGCCAATCAACGCGGCCGGCCACAGCCGCCGGAAGCAGGACCACAGGCCGCCCCTGCCCCGGTCGGCGTCCGCCGCCGTCACCCAGTCCAGCATCCCACGGCGGGTCACGAACATCCGCCATAGGGCGGTGAGGACGGCGGCGGCGCAGGTCCAGGCCTGGATGGGCAGAAACAGCAGCTGCAGGAGGGTTTGCAGCACCCAGGCCCCCGGTCCGGCCAGAATGGCGGAGTGATAGCGGTTGTGAGCGCCCCGCCCGCCCCGGACCGCCAGCTCCGCGCTGGACAGAAGCAAAGCGGATACGGCGGACAAAATGGCCGCCCCTGCCGCCAGGGCGAGCAGCCTGCCCCGTCCGCACAGGCCCAGGGCCAGAGCGGTCAGGGTGGCCACGGGGACCAGGGACCGGCGGAGGTTGTCAAACATCTTCCACTTGGCCAGGCTGGAGATGGGGTTCCGCACCTTCCGCCCCGCCTCGTTCCGCACGGAATGTCCCAGCCAGGGCAGCAGCTGCCAGTCCCCCCGGACCCAGCGGTGCATACGGGAAAAGTAGGAGGTCACTTTATAAGGGTAGCCGTCGGTAAGGGCCACATCGCTGACAAAGCCCGCCCGGAGGTAGGAGCCCTCCAGCAGGTCGTGGGAGAGAATCCGGCCCTCAGGGAACCGGCCCTCCAGACAGGAGGAAAAGGCCTCCACGTCGAAAATGCCCTTGCCGGTGTAGGTGGCCTGGTCGAAGAGGTCGTGGTACACGTCGCTGGCCGAGGAGCCATAGGGGTCCACCCCGCCCAGCCCGGCAAACACACGGGAGAACTGGGACCGGTTGGCCGCGTGGAGCTCCACATCCGTCCGGGGCTGAAGAAGGCCGTAGCCCCGGACCACCACCCGGCGGTGAGGATCCACCTCGGGCCGGTTCAGGGGATGGAGCATGGCCCCTACCAGCTCACGGGCAGCGCCCACGTTCAAATCCGTGTCCGCGTCCAGGGTGATGACGTACCGGGTGCCCCGAAGGGCGTTGAGGTCCCCGGCCTCCACATGGAGGCCGGTGGGACGGCGGCGCAGCAGCCGGGTCAGCTCCAAAAGCGCGCCCCGCTTCCGCTCCCAGCCCTGGTAACGCTCGTCCCTGGGCTGAAAGGCAGGCTCCCGGTAGAGGAGGTAAAAGCCGCCGCCGTAGGTCTGGTTCAGGCGGTCAATGGCCTCGCGGGTCTTCTCCACCCGCCGCCGTCCCTCGTCCCCCAGAGGCAGGGCGCTGTCCGGCAGGTCAGCCAGCAGGCCGTACTGAACCTGGTCCCCCGCGTCCCGGTTGGCCAGCCGGTAGCGCTCCAGCCGCGCGGCCAGCTCCGGGCCGCTGCTGTCGCCGGACAGAAGGCAGGCCACCACGCAGAGGGTTTTTCCCTCCCGGGGGACCCCCCCTTCCAGCGCCATGCGGAACACAGGCCGGGGACGGTGGAAGCGGACGGCGAAAAAGTCCACCACATTTTTGAGGATGTCGGACAGGGGCAGCAGAAGCAGAAGGCTTCCCCAGACGCTGCCCGCCCAGATGGCCAGAAGAAGGGCCAGGAACAGGGTGGGTACGGCAATCAGGGCGATGTATCCGCCGCCGGAGGTCCGTTTGGCCGGTGCGCCCAACGGCTGGACAAACAGCCAGTAGCCCACATGCCGTTCCGGGCCCTGCTGGGCCAGGGTGAGCGCCTGCGCCGCCGCCGCCGCCTCGCTGACGCCAACCCGCAGGGCCAGGCGGCTCACCTCATTGCGGTAGGCCCGGCGGGAGGCGTCGCTCATGGCGGGATAGACCCCCGCCGGGTCCTGGCGAAGGAGCTGCTCCACCCGGCTGGACTGCTCCAGCAGCTCCCCCAGGTTGGCCGCGGCCAGAGCCCGGAAGGCCCCGAACACAGCGGCCATTTCAAAGGCCAGCTCCCCTTCCCGGTCCGGCTCGTTTTTGCTCAGCTCCTCCTCCAGACGGGTGGACGAGCGGGTGAGCCAGTCCAGCAGGGCCAGTTTGACCGCAGGAATGAGGAGAGACAGCTCCTTTTCGGAAAGGGGCGTCACAGCCTGCACGCCGTCCAGCCAGGCCTTGAGCCTGGGGCCGTCCAGGTCCGGACAGGCGGCGGCAAAGGCTTCGCTGACCGCCTGGACCCGGAGCTCTTTTTTGCCCACGTTGACCATGGGCAGGCTTCCGCCATGGCGGAAGGCCGCGGCGCTCTCCGTGCCCTCCCGCCGGGCCAGATACCAGTTGTCCAGCAGCCATTCTGCCGCCGGGGGAAGGCTGTCCGCCCGTGCGGCCCAGGAGGTCACCCGGCGGTGAATATCGGCCAGGGCGCTCAGGTTTTTCCGGCCCTGCCACCCGGCGGAGGCCGTCAGGCCGAAGCCCGCGTCCGTCCACTGGGCCGCGATTTCTTCCGCGCTGCTTCTCAACTCATCCAGATTCGTCACATTGACACACCTCTTTTTCTCCTTCTTTTCTTGAACGAAAAGAAGCGAACGAACTTTAAACTGGGTCTGGCGGAGGTTTCAGCATAAAGTTCCATTTGGCTTCACACGCCTTCCTTCGCAGGACGCATGCTTGCAGTTGTGCCCATTATCCCCAATTTTAGGGAGTCTCATGCAGCGATGGCGCGCCGGGAGTGAAACAGGCGCTCAGAACGGCGAGGGGAAGCAGCGGCTGGCCATGCAAAAAGCATTCGGTCAAGAGGCTGAACTTCTGCCTTTTGCCTCTTCTCCTCAAATCCCTCTTGACAATTGCCCGAAAATCGTGTAAGATACTCTGTGTTGTAAAGCTCACTCGCTTTACATGATATCCGAAAGGAGGTCCTCTCCATGAAAAATCAGGCCTACCGTATGGCGCTGCTCTTCGATTTTTACGGCGACCTCCTCACCGACCGCCAGCGGGAGTTTTACGACCTCTATTATAATGAGGACCTTTCTCTGGCGGAAATCGCGGAAAACTCCGGCATCACCCGCCAGGGCGTCCGGGACGTGATTGTCCGGGCCGAAGCCACCCTCACAGAGCTGGAGGATAAAACCGGCATCATTAAGCGCTTCCTCAACATGCAGAAGGGCATCGCCCAGGTGGAAGCCGACGCCGGCCGGATTCTGGCCCTCAACGAGCGAAACTATGACAACGACGAGCTGGCCGCTTTGGCCCGGAACATCAAAACCATCGTGGCCCAGTTTAAGGAGTGACCTATGGCATTTGAAGGATTGACCGAAAAGCTCTCCGCCGCCTTTGCCAAGCTGCGGGGAAAGGGCCGCCTGTCCGAGGCCGACATCAAGGACGCCATGCGGGAAATCCGCCTGGCCCTGCTGGAAGCCGACGTGAGCTATAAGGTGGTCAAGGATTTTGTAAAAACCGTCAGTGAACGGGCGGTGGGCGCGGAGGTGCTGGAATCCCTCACCCCCGCTCAGATGATTGTCAAAATCGTCAACGAGGAGATGACCGCCCTCATGGGCGGCGGAGCCGCAAAGCTCAACATGGCCTCCAAGCCCCCCACCGTGGTCATGCTGGTGGGCCTGCAAGGCGCGGGCAAGACCACCAACGGGGCCAAGCTGGCGGGCTACTTCCGGAAGCAGAACGGAAAACGCCCCCTGCTGGTGGCCTGCGACGTGTACCGCCCCGCCGCAATCCAGCAGCTGGAGGTTGTGGGAAAGCAGCTTGAGATCCCCGTGTTCCAGATGGGCCAGGTGAATCCGGTGGATATCGCCAAAGCCGCCATTGAGCATGCTCGTGCCCACGGAAATGATATGGTGTTCCTGGACACCGCCGGACGGCTCCATGTGGATGAGGAGCTGATGGACGAGCTCCGGAACATCAAGGCCGCGGTGGAGCCCAACGAGATTCTGCTGGTGGTGGACGCCATGATCGGCCAGGACGCTGTAAACGCCGCAGTGGCCTTTGACGAGGCCCTCGATATTGACGGCGTAATGCTCACCAAGCTGGACGGCGACGCCCGGGGCGGCGCGGCCCTCTCCATCAAGGCCACCACCGGAAAGCCCATCAAATTCGCGGGCACCGGCGAGAAACTGGACAATGTTGAGGTGTTCCACCCCGACCGGATGGCCAGCCGGATTCTTGGCATGGGCGATGTGCTTTCTCTGGTGGAAAAGGCACAGCAGAATTTCGACGCGAAACGGGCGGCGGAGCTGCAAACCAAGCTTAAGCAGAACAAGTTTACTCTGACGGATTTCTATGAGCAGCTGTCTCAGGTGAAGAATATGGGCTCCCTGAGCGATATTGCCGGGATGCTGCCCGGCATGAGCGGGAAGAATCTGGGGGATTTGACGGTAGACGAAAAGGCCATGGCCCAGACAGAGGCGATTATTCTGTCCATGACCCCGGAGGAGCGGGAGAACCCTTCCCTGCTCAACTCCAGCCGCAAAAAGCGCATTGCCGCCGGAAGCGGGACTCAGGTGGTGGATGTGAACCGGCTGCTGAAGCAGTTTGACATGATGCAGCAGCTGACCAAGCAGTTCTCCGGCGCGGCCAAGAAGAAGGGCCGGGGCATGATGGGCCTCTTCGGCGGAGGAGGCCGCCGCCGGGGCGGGTTCCCGTTCTGACGGGCGGTTGTTCCTTCTTTTCTTGAAAGAAAAGAAGCAAAAGAACGTTAAACTGATTCACTTTTTGCGGTTAGGAGGTCTTTAGTATGGGAATGAGCGACAGCCAATTCAAGAGCTTCATCCGGTTTCTTTTGTTGGCGCTCAAGGATATGCTCAGCGAAACGGACCCCGAAAAGAAGAAGGCCAAAATGGACGAGATTCTGAATAATCTGCAAAAAGCCCTTGAGGATTAAAGGGAAATGCGGCATAAGCCCCCTCCCCTTTCCTACTATAAATTTATTTTTCATTTTTTGGAGGTATGTACAACATGGTTAAGATCAGACTGCGCCGTATGGGCGCCAAGAAGGCTCCTTTCTACCGCATCGTGGTGGCGGACTCCCGTTATCCCCGGGACGGCCGCTTCATTGAGGAAATCGGCACCTACAATCCCCTGACCAACCCCGCGGAAATCAAGGTGGACGCCGACCGCGCCCAGGCTTGGATTAAGACCGGCGCTCAGCCCACCGAGACGGTCAAGGCTCTGCTGAAAAAGGCTGGCGCAATCTAATCAGATTGTACCGGCTTGATGGATCGGAGGGTCAAGCATGAAGGAACTCCTCACCTACATCGCCCGCAATCTGGTGGACAACCCTGACGCGGTCAGTGTCACCGAGTCCCAGGACGCCGGGGAAACTGTGCTGGAGCTTCGGGTCGCCCCCGAGGATATGGGCAAGGTCATCGGCCGTCAGGGCCGGATTGCCAAGGAGATTCGCACCGTGGTCCGCTCTGTGGCTCAACGGCAGGGAAAACGGGTCTCTGTGGAAATTGTAGATTGACAGAAAAGGGGCGCGCCGCACAGCGGCACGCCCCTTTTTTTGAATGGTTTGTTATGCCCCGGCATGTATTTCAAGCTTTTTTAACGATGCCAACGGCCATTTTGGGCCGCAAGGCCGCGCGCTGAGGCTATTGGTACAGCTTCTTAGAGCCAGTTTAAAAACTGATGAAGGAGGAACGATATGAAGACACCCTTTTTGGAAGCTGGAAAAATCATCAACACCCACGGCATCCGGGGCGAGCTGAAAATTCAGCCCTGGTGCGACAGCCCGGAGTTTCTCTGCGGCTTTGACACCCTGTATGTGGACGGCAAACCGGTCAAGGTCCGCTCCACCCGGATTCACAAAAATTTCGTCCTGGCCACCCTGGAGGGGGTGGAGGACATCGACTCCGCCCTCCCCTATAAAAACAAAGTTGTCTCCATTGCCCGGGCAGACGCGGACCTGCCTGAGGGGAAGCATTTCATTGCCGACCTCATTGGGCTGGAGGTCCGGGACGCAGATTCCGGCGAGGCGCTGGGCCGTCTGGAGGATATCCTCTCCTACCCCGCTCAGGACATTTATGTGGTCAAAGGAGAACACTCCTATCTGATTCCCGCCGTGGACGCCTTTATCAAGGGGCACTTTGTGGAAGAGGGCTATATTGCCGTCAAGGTGCTGGAAGGGATGGCGAGCGATTAGTGTACCAGATTGATATTATGACCCTCTTTGACGAGACCGTGGGCGATATGATGAATGAATCCATCCTGGGCCGGGCCCAGGAGCGGGATTTCATCCGCATTGAGGCCCACCAGATTCGGGATTACACCCTGAACAAGCAGAAGCAGGTGGACGATTACCCCTACGGCGGGGGCCGGGGCGCGGTGATGCAGGCTGACCCGCTTTATCAGTGCTGGAAGCACATTGTGGACGCCTACGGGCCGGGACACACGATTTACCTCTCCCCCTGCGGGACCACCTTCACCCAGGCGGACGCCAAGCGCCTGAAAGATGATTATGACCATCTGATTTTAGTCTGCGGCCATTACGAGGGCATTGACCAGCGGTTCATCGACGAATGCGTGGACGAGGAAATTTCTCTGGGGGATTTCGTCCTCACCGGCGGTGAGCTGCCCGCCATGGCGGTGGCGGACGCGGTGGCCCGGCTGGTGCCGGGAGTTCTGCCCGACCCGGAGTGCTTCGAGAACGAAAGCCACTACAACGGCATGCTGGAGTATCCCCAATACTCCCGGCCCGAGGTGTGGCATGGCCGGTCCGTGCCGCCCATTCTGCTGTCCGGGCACCATGCCAACATCGCCCTCTGGCGGCGGAAGCAGTCCATTCTCCGCACCCGGCAGCGCCGTCCGGACCTTTACGAAAAGCTGGACCTCTCCTCCAAGCAGGACAAAAAGCTCCTTCAGGAGCTGGACTCGGATTGACCGCAAAAAGGGACGCGCCGCAAGCGGCGCGCCCTTTTGCTGAATGGTTTGTTATGCCTCCATGTCCAGATAGGCGTCGAAGATGAACGCGTTGGCGTCCCCAAACACGCCTTCCGTCTTGAAGGTCAGCTGGATGCTATTGAGCAGATTTACGGTGATGCTCTGGGCCACCTGACCACCCTTGACAGAGATCTCAGCCAGTACAGAGTCGTTGTCGCCCAGCACTTGCAGGGTGCAGTCACAGTCCGAGTAATACTGGAACGTCAGGGTTTCATATTTACCCTCCAGATTATAGGAAGCAACGCTGGTCGCAATTTCCGTAGCGGCAAAGTAGCCGTCCATCATAAGCCAGTGGGAATAGGATTTTCCGGAAATATCCTGGGTCTTTCTTTCCTCAGACTGGACATGTATGGCTTGATAGGTGTCGTAGGGTTTGAGGGTGTCAATCAAATCCACGCCCTTGGTATGGCCCAGCAGAACGGTCTGGGTGGCCTGATCCCATTCCACATCCAGCCCCACCAGACCGGCCACCGCGCGGACCGGCAGGTAGGTGCTTCCGTTGTAGGTAATGGGATAGACACGGTTGCCTTGCTCGTTCAGGAAGGTCTGGGCCTCCCCGTCCAGCTTGACGGTGACGTTGGAATTCAGGTAGGCGCTGATGGTTTGCAGGCCGTTGGACGCGTTCGCGCCGATGGTGATGCCGCACAGGAGTGTCAGGGCCAGTGCCAGGATGAATTTTTTCTGTTTCATGGGAACTCCTCCTTCTTGTAAGTAACAAACATATTTTACACTCCGCCCCCGCTTTTGTCAACATATTACATTTTCTGATAGAATACACACATTATAGGAAACCGTCACATATCTGTCAGCCACCACACGACCATCGATAGAACCAGCTTAGAAGCTGTATTCACAACCGTTGAACGGCGTCTGAGCTTGTTTTTCACCACCATACGGCGCCAATTTTCCTTGGAATCCGTCAGGATTCCTGTGAAAAATTGTCTTGTCTGGCGGCGAAATCCTGAGCTCAGCCACCATCCCCCGGTTATGAATACAGCTTCTTAAAGTTCTTTGCCAAGCTTTCTTTCAAGAAAGCGGGAGGATAAAATTTCTTCCTTTTTCATAAACTAAGATTGACTTTTTTCTGGGGACGGAGTACAATCTAGTATAGAAAACGATATGAGGAGATTTTTTGAATGGGATACCGAATCGTTTGTGACAGCTGCACCGATATGAACGCGGCCATGCTTTTGGACCCTCACTTTGTCAAGGTTCCCCTTACCATCCGGGTAGGCGATGTGGCGATGGTGGACGACGAGACGCTGAGCCAGAGCCAGCTGCTGTGGCGGATGAAGGCCTGTCCTACCGCCCCTCAGACCTCCTGCCCCTCCCCTTCTCAGTACCTGGACGTGTTCGCCGGGGAGGGGGACGACATTTACGTGGTCACGCTGTCCGCCCTCCTCTCCGGCTCCCACAATGTGGCGGCTCAGGCCAAGGCAATCTATGAGGAAGAGGGCGGCACGAAGAACATCGCCGTCTTCAACTCCTGTTCGGCCTCCGCCGGTCAGTCCCTGATTGCCATGAAGATTCAGGCGCTGGCAGAGTCCGGCATGCCCTTCCAGCAGGTCGTGGCGGAGATGAACCGCTTTATCGCGGGCATGAAGACCATGTTTGTGCTGGAGTCCCTGGACAATCTGCGGAAAAACGGACGCCTGACCAAGGTTCAGGCCATTGTCACAGAGACGCTGAAGCTCAAGCTTCTGATGGGCGCGACGCCGGAGGGGCAGATTTGCAAGCTGGGACAGGGCATGAGCATGAAGCAGACCCTGAATAAAATGATCGCCCTGGCCGCGAAGGATGAGGGACATAGGGGGAAAATGCTGGTCATCTCCCACTGCAACTGTCTGGACCGGGCGTTCTATGTCCGGTCCGAGATTGAAACATGCTGTGAATTCGGTGAGATTGTGATTTGCGAAACCGGCGGCATCTCTACCGTCTACGCCAACGACGGCGGTATCGTGTTGGCATACTGAGAAGCTGTACCAATAGCCTCAGTGCGCGTCCTTGCGGCCAAAATGGCCGTTGGCATCGTTAAAAAAGCTTGAAATACATCCAGTATTCCTGCGCTTTTTTGCCTTGCCAACGACGATTTTGGCTCGCAAATCCACGCACTTCGCCTAAGAGCCTGTTCAAAATCTCCTGACACACCGTCTGAACCGGCCTTTTTCCGTCCAGCTGCGTCAAACATGCTCGGAATACATCCAGTATTCCTGCGCTTTTTTCCTTGCCGGACGAAAAAATTCCGGCCCATCCAG
>JAAWCD010000083.1 GCA_022793095.1 Oscillospiraceae bacterium
AGAGCGCCGTTTCATTCAGGGAATGATTCGGCGCTCTATGTATGGCTGAAATATAAACAGTATTCAGTTATGACAAATCAAGTCAAATCAGGAGAAAAATACAGATTGATCTTTTGGCATTGGGGGCCTTTAGAGAGGGTGATAGCCGCCCACGACGGCCTGCCCTAAGACCAGGCCCAAATCGACTTCTTTCGCTCTGTCAGTTAGCCCATTTTTTAACCCAAAAGGGCCGGTTAGCCCATATTTAACCCAAAAAACAGGGTCAAATCGGGTCAAATCAGGCCAAATTTGGGCAAAGGCTATCAAAGGTTTTCAAAAGAAAAAACCCCGGAAAATCGAATTTTCCGGGGTTTTTGAGCGTTTTTAGATATAAAATCAACGCTTGGAGAACTGAGGCGCGCGGCGGGCGGCCTTGAGGCCGTACTTCTTGCGCTCCTTCATACGAGGGTCGCGGGTCAGATAACCGGCCTTCTTGAGAACGGCGCGGTATTCCGGATTGACCAACAACAGGGCACGGGCAATGCCGTGGCGCAGAGCGCCGGCCTGACCGGTGACGCCGCCGCCAGCCACGGTGGCCACGATGTCCACCTTACCCATGGTCTCAGTGGCGACCAGGGGCTGACGGGTGATGAGCTTCAGGGTTTCCAGGCCGAAGTAATCGTCAATGTCACGGCCGTTGATGGTGATAGCGCCGGTTCCGTTGGGGAACAGGTGAACACGGGCCACGGAGGACTTGCGGCGGCCAGTGCCATACAGATAAGGCTTTTTGCTCTTGTACATTCTAAATTACCTCCCTCTTATTTGCCAGCCCAGACTTCGGGCTTCTGGGCGGCGTACTCATGCTGATCGCCCCGAACAATGCGGAGGCGGCGGAGGGAAGCGCTGGTGATGCTGTTGCGGGGGCACATGCCGCGCACGGCGACCTTCATCGCCAGCTCGGGCTTCTCCTGCATGAGGATGCGGTACTTGGTCTCCTTCAGACCACCGGCGTAGCCGGAGTGAGTACGATAGTACTTCTGCTCGCCCTTCTTACCGGTGAGCACGGCCTTCTCGCAGTTGAGAATAATCACGTAGTCGCCGCAGTCAGCGTGAGGGGTGTACTCGGGCTTATGCTTGCCGCGGATGAGGGTTGCGGCGGTAGCGGCGGTTTTGCCCAGAGGCTTGCCAGCCGCATCAAGGATATACCATTTGCGGACAATGTTACCCTTGTTGGCCATAAAAGTGGACATGGTAGGACCTCCAATTACGTTTTTCTTCCGGTCCTGCTTGAAAAGTGGCAACCGGCCCAACAGCGGATTGTCATTTTTCAAACAAAACCGGATTGCTTTATCTATCAAATCCCAGCACATGCCGGAATCAGAGCAGTTACCATTATAGCACAGACTTTTCCCCTGTCAACTCATTTTTTCAGATTTTTAATTTAGCATTTTACTATCTTCTGATTTCTCTTGATATCTTCTGATTTCTCTCGTTTTCTTAAAACGGACTTTTGATTTCGTTTTGGGGTTGGCACAGGGTATGCTGTGTATCTGGGCAGGCTTGGACAGGCACTGTGGGAACGGAATAGCGCATGGCATCCATATTGTGCTTGACATACCTCGACAATCAAGGTATAATATACCTAGATTCTCGAGGTATTAATTTTATTGAAGGAGGACTGCTGTATGAGCGCGGATAAAACCTTGCTTTCCGGCGCGACCAAATTGCTGGTGCTGTCCCTGCTGTCTTCGGGGGACAAGTACGGCTATGAGATGATTGCCGAGCTGGAGGCCCGGTCCGACCAGACCTTTACTCTGAAGGAGGGCACCCTTTACCCCATTCTTCACGGACTGGAAAACGATGGCGCGGTCAAGGCTTATGAAAAGACCGCGCCCAGCGGCCGAAGCCGCCGGTACTACCACATCACCAAAAAGGGGCTCCGGATTCTGGAGGAGAAAAAGCAGGAGTGGTCCACCTTTTCCGAAAAGGTGAACGCGGTCATCTCCGGCTGCTCCCCAGCGTGAGAAGCGGTCATGACCACCTGCGAATTCTGCCGCCAGGTGCCGGCCCAGGTCCGGTTTCTGCATGGGAGGAATTGGAATGATGCACCCACAGGAAAAATATCTGGAAACAGTCGCCTCCTATCTCCACTGCCGTCAGGCCCGGTATCCCGTGATTTCAGAGCTTCGGGGCCACCTGATGGACCGGAAGGAAGCACTTTTGAGCCAAGGACTTTCCGAATCGGAGGCCGAGGCCCAGGCCGTAAAAGCCATGGGAGACCCGGCGGAGCTGGGAAAAGCTCTGGACCAGCTTCACAGGCCCTTCTGGTATCAGGTGGTGACGGTATGCAATTGGATCCTTGCCCTCCTCATTGTGGTGATGGTGCTGGCCATTCCCTGGCGGTGGGTGCAGCTTCCCAATCTGCTGCTTCCGCCCGGTGCCGTGGACGTCCTGATGGAAACGGACGAAAGCGAAGTCTTATGGGAGGGTGTGTGCCGGGAAAAGCAGATTCTGGGCGACTATACCTTTTCCATCCCCGCTGTGGCCCTGATTCGCTCCCAATACGCCCCGGACGGGACGGAACAACCCACCTGCTGCCTCCGGCTGGTACTGCGGTCCGACCACTGGAAGGCCTGGATTCCCTCACCTGCCCTGCGGTTTGATGCGGCCCTGGAAAGTCCCGCCGGGACATTGCAAGACGAGCTTTGGTACGATCCCTACGGAGACAGTGAGTCCCTCTGCTCAGCGGTCTGCCAGATTCAGCTGGAAGCGGAAGAGGACGCGGATTGGTTCATCCTGACCCTGGAGCACGGTGAGCACGTCCTGAATTTCCCCATTTCCCGAAAGGAGGCGGAGTCATGAGCGTGCGAAAGCTCCAGCGCAAGGTCCTCTTGCGGGCGGGTTTCATCGGGCTGCTGCTGTTTTTCGGCTGGTTGGCCCTGGGCCGTCCGGCCCTCAGCATGGAGCAGGCGGTCCGGTGGCAGGCCGCCGGTTTTCTTGGCGGCGGGGACTATGAGATTCTCTCCGTGCAGAAGTCCGAGCGTTCCGAGTCCTACGATGTGCTGGCCCGCTGCGGCGAGGAGTACTGCGATATTTACTTTGAGCGGTTTGCCTTGGTGTTTTGGCAAAATAAAGGGGTCCAACTGCCGCTGCTAATGATGAAGCGGAGGGACCCGGACGCACCGTTGGCCATGCGTGAATCCTTCTGGAACGGCACAGGCACCCTCAGCCGCGCTCTCTACGATATGCGGGAGAACGCTGAGCTGGACGGCACGGAGGAATGTTCCGTGAATCTCCGCTTCTGGGCCAACGACCCGTCCATCGTCCGGGTGACCTACACCGCCGGCGGCGTGACCAAGGAGGCCGTCCGGCCCGAGGAGGACCGGCCCTTCTGGTATCTGACCGGTTCCTTCCCCTACCGGCGGCAGGACAGTTACCGCTATCAGGGATACAGCGCGACAGGGGCACTGGTTTACGACTCCGGACTGTGCCCGTTTCGATGAATCAGAACGAGGTGATATGGATGACGCAAAGCAATAAAGACGCCTATTGCGCCCAGGTCTGTGCCAGGGTCCGCTTCCGCCCGGCCCGGGCGGCCATCGCCCGGGAGCTGGCCGGACATATTGAGGACCGGAAAGAGGCATGGAATGCTTCCGGCCTCTCACCGGAGGAGGCCGAGGCAAAAGCCATTGCCGCCATGGGGGACCCGGCGGAGCTGGGGAAGGCGCTGGACCGGGCCCATCCCTGTGTCTGGAGCTATCTTTTCTGGGTGCTGAAGCCGGTGACCATCGCTGTTTGCGCCTGCTGCTTTTTCTATTTCGCCCTGCTCACGGTTGTCATGGTGTTTCATGTGATGATACCCATTCCTTTGGATTTGAACGGCGCCTCTGTCGTCCGGTATGTCAAGCCCAACCTGTCCGTGACGCTGAACGGCCATCATGTCAACATTGAGCAGGTGTATGAGCTGGATGACGGCACAATCGGCATTCAATATACCGACTGGATTTTTTTGCCTCATTACTCCAGCGGCAGCGCGGGTGTGGCTCTGCCTGACCCGGATACGGCCCCTGCGCTCAGCGGCGGCAGCGTGCTTGGACATCATGCCGGCAACGGTGTATTCTCCTTTCATCGCAGTTTACATAAATGGAGCGATATTCCCATGGACGGTCATGCTCTCACGGTGTTCATTTCCGCCGGAATGCAGACGGTGAGCCGGGAAATCGTATTGGAGGAGCTGCCATGAAAATCAAACGAAACGTGCTCATCTGTGCGGCCCTGCTGCTGGCGGCGTTCTGGCTGAATCTGCGGTGGTTTTACGTTCATCTCACCCCGGAGGCCGCGTTTCGAGACTATTTCCTGGGCCTTTGGGGCCGAACTCCTACCGTTCTTGGGACTTACGACGGAGACGGCACCCGGTTCTACTTTGTTCAGGACAACCGCAGTAACTGGGAGAACGGTGACTTTGCGGCAGTCTATTGGGCCAACCAGGCGGGACCGTTCTGGCGGAGCGGCAGTGCTATTACATATAACGAAGTTTCTGTTCCAAGGCGAGGAATGGAGGCAAACGCATTTCAGGACTTCGCCTGTGCCTTTCGGTGTGACCCTGATGTAGACCGGATTTCCTTGCGTGTTGATTACCAGGATGGCCGGCCGTCCCTCTCTCTGCCAACGCCGGAACCCTATGGAAAGCTCTATTTTTGGTATCTTCCTGATCATTCCATCGGAGAAGGACTGTACTATCCGAGAGGGGACTACAAACTCGTGTTCACAGCCTATGACAAGAGCGGTAGAGTACTGGATTTGTGGGAGCGCTAAGCATAAAACAGCCCCCAGCAGGAGTTTTCTTCTGCTGGGGGTGATTCCATTTTGTTATTTCTCCTTTGTAATATCCGAATTGTAATACCGTTCCTCAATCCGCTTGCCCTCCGGATTGGGGGAAATCCGGCAGAGCAAAGCCCGAAGCTGGTAGGTCCCCGAATTAGGGTCATAGGGGGGCTCGTTACTGGTCAGAAGGTTGCAGTTGGACTCCATCCAGCCATGGTCCGGCGTCTCCACCTCTGGATACCACCAGCCCAGCTGACAGTTCACCACGCCCTTTTTCTGCCGGTCAGTCACTTTGGCTTTCTGCGTGATTTTCCCACGGGGAGATGCAATATACACCCACTCCCCATCCGCAATCCCGTAGGTGGCCGCGTCCTCGGGGTGAATCTCACACAAGGGGAAGGGGGCCAGCCGCCGCAGAGAGGGCACCTGCCGGTTCTCCGAGATGAAATACCCCCGCTGCCTCCCTCCGGTGGTCAGAATCAAGGGGTACTCCTGGGCCAGCTCCGGCTGGGACACCGGCGATTCCGGCGGTTCCCGGAAGGAAGGCAGAGGGTCCAATCCGAGCTGTTCCATTGTCGTGGACCAGAGCTCCAGCTTTCCCGTGGGGGTCTGGAATTTTCCTCGTTTTTTATACTGCTCGTATTCAATCGGAATCTGGATGTAATTGATTTCCTTCATCCGCTCGAAATCCAGTCCCGCGTATTCCGGACAGCGGGCGGCCACATGAGAAAGCTGGTCGTTCAGAATCTTGTGGAAATCCTCCGCCTCGTAGTCCAGCCCCAGCCGCCGGGCCAGCTCACAGAACACCTCCTCGTCCTGCTTGCACTCCCCAATCTGGCACAGCTTCTTTTGACACAGCACCACATGGCCGGCCAGGGAGGGGGCGGAATACACCCCGTCCGCCTCCAGCCAGGAGGAAGCGGGCAGGACCAGGTCCGCCAGCTCCGCCGTAGGAGTCATGAACAGGTCCATGCAGGAGATGAACTCCATATTGGAATAGGCGGCATAGGTGTCCTTGCTGTTGGCAAAGCCCATCAATCCATTGTTTCCAAAGAGGAGCAGGCCCCGAATGGGATAGGGCTCCCCGGTCTTCATGGCATGGAACAGCGTGGGCACATGGGCGGCAGGACAGGCGTTGCCCACCCCGGCCAGCAGCTTGTATTCCGCCTCACCCATCCGTTTATAGCCCTGCTCATCCGGCAGCTTGTGGATGAGAATGTCCGCCTCCGGCATCAGGTGCATGCCCTCAATAAACCCGCCGGGCACGTCGAAGGAACCCAGAATAGCGGGAATCAAAGCCAACGCCCGGACAGTCTGGAAGCAGTTCGGCGTGTGCTCCAAAGCGCAGCCCCACTCCAACGCGCAGGGCAGGTGAGCAGACATCAGCAATGCAGCCTGCCCAATCTCTTCCGCTGCAAGACCTGTAATGGCTGATACCTTGTCGAGCGGATAGTCCCGGCACCGCTCTGCCAGCTGGTCAAAGCCATAGGTCCATTCCTCTACAAAAGCTCTGTCATAAAGCTTGTTGGAAATGAGAAAGTTCAAAATGCCCAACGCCAAGGCCGCGTCAGTGCCAGGCCGGATCTGAAGGTGCAAATCCGCTTTGTCCGCCAATTCGGTCCGCTTGGGATCCACCACAATGACCCGGCTTCCCTTTTTCATGGCGTCCCGAATGTGGAACTGGAGCTCTCCGTCCGCGCCGGATACAGTCGGGTTGCTGCCCCAGACCAAAATGACGCCGGGAGCCTTCTCCCCATAGTAATCTACCACAGGCATTGTACCATAAGTAATCATCCCTGTACACACACGGGGGAAAAAGCACTGAGCAGTGCCCGGCTCAATCCAGTTCGGCGTGCCCAAGGCGTTGGCGAACCGGCAGGTGTGCTTCAGGTGGCGCCGGCCCGTGCCCTGAGCCACCACAATGGATTCCGGACCGGACTCCCGCCGGATGCGTGCAATGTTTTCCGCAAGGATGGAATATGCCTCCTCCCAGGAAATGCGCTGCCACTTGCCCTCACCCCGCTTCCCGGCCCGTTTCATGGGGTACTGAAGGCGGCGGGGACTGTAGACCAGTTCAAGGCCGTGGAGGCCTTTTGGGCACATGCGTCCCTTGGACAGGGGGGAATCCGGGTCAGGCCGGATGTTCACCAGCCGGTCCCCGTCCAGGGTGACAATGGCTCCGCAGCCGCCATGGCAGACATGACAGGCCGTTTTAACTTCTCGAAGCTGACTGCTCATATCATTTCTCCTTTTATTTCTCGTTCTTTTCTTGAAAGAAAAGAACCAAAAGAACTTCAAACTGATTCTACCGCAGACTTCCAAAAAACCGCAGTTTAAAGTTCTTTTTGCTTCTTTTTCTTTCAAGAAAAAGAAGCGAAAAATCATTCGTCTTCCTCTGGCAAAGGCCGGCGGCGGTATTCTCTGGGCTCCCAGGCGGGCAGCGGGAACCGCTGCATGCTGTTGAAAACCTTCGTCTTCAACCCCGGATATTGCCGGCCCAGCGCCGCCACCAGCTCCTTGATCTCCTGCCGCTTGGAGGCTCCGTCCGCCGGACAGGGGTTTTCCACCACCGGCAGGTCCAGCCGCCGGGCCGTGCCCCGAATCATCCCCTCGCCGCAGTACAGCATAGGCCGGATCTGGATAACGCCCATTCGGTCCAGGTCCGTCACCGGCTGAAAGCAGGAAATCCGTCCCTCGTAAAACAGGGACAGAAAAAAGGTCTCCACCGCGTCGTCATAGTGGTGCCCCAGGGCCAGCTTGTGAATCCCCCGCTCCACAATGGCTTTGTTCAGCGCGCCCCGGCGCATTTTGGCGCACATGGAGCAGGGGTTCTTCTCCTTCCGGGCCTCAAACACAATGTAATTGATTTGGGTGGGGATGACCGTATAGGGCACCTCCAGCTTCTCGCAGAACGCCGCTACACGGTCAAAGGACATGCCCTCAATCCCCAGATCCAGGGTAATCGCCTCCACCGTAAAAGGGTCCGGATAGAACCGGCGCAGCTCCGCCAAAGCGGCCAGCAGCATCAGGGAGTCCTTACCGCCGGACACGCCCACCGCAATCCGGTCGCCGGGTGAAATCATGCTGTAGTCCTCCACACAGCGGCGGACCAGACTTAAAATTTTCTGCAAAAAAGTTTCCTCCCTCTGGTGCGGTTTTCTACACACAGCCATTATATATAGCATTTCCCTGATTGTCAAATTGGCCTTACCCGCTTAGATATCCATATACATCCTCCCGAAAACATGCTATACTGTCAGAGCCTACAAACTGCCCGGCTCGGGCGTCAGGAGGAATTCACATGAAGGAACAAGCGCTTTTAAACCTCGCCGCGGAGTGCGGCTTTGACCATGCCGCGCCGCTGAACCCTGCCGCGCTGGAATTCAACCCGGCGGTCCGGGACATGTGCGCGGCGGACCGCTGCCACAGCTACGGCCGGTGCTGGACCTGCCCCCCGGCCTGCGGCACACTGGAGGAAATCTCCGCCAGAGCCGCCGCCTACCATGGCGGCGTACTGCTCCAGTCCACCGGCCAGCTGGAGGACGATTTTGACGTGGAAACCATGATGGACACCGAAAAGCTGCAAAAGGAGCGTTTTTCCGCCTTTGTCTCCTCCCTCCGGGAAGAGGCGCCGGACTGCCTGCCCATGTCCTCAGGGGCCTGCACCGTATGTCCGGCCTGTACTTATCCTGACGCGCCCTGCCGCTTCCCGAAGCTGGCCATTCCCTCCATGGAAGCCTATGGACTGGTGGTCAGCCAGGTGTGCGAGAGCTCCGGCCTGCCCTATTATTACGGCCCCAAAACCATCACCTATACCGCCTGCGTTCTGGTGGACTGAGAAACTGTGAGACGGGCTATTTTTCCTCTTTCCTTGACTTTTCCCGACAAAATTATTACAATAATAGTTGCTTTTGTGTGTTGGAAAAGCTGAGAAAACGATAGATGGAGGTATGGAAATGAGAACCTGTTCCAACTGCGGTCAGCCCCTAGCGGATGGTGCGGCCTTCTGCGGCGCCTGCGGCGCCCCTGCGCCGTCCGGGCCTTCCACGGTAAACGAGCTGCTGTTCTGTCCCAATTGCGGCGAAAAGCTCCGGCCTGACGCCGGTTTTTGCCCCAACTGCGGCTCCGCGCTGCCAAAGACGGCCTCGCCCGCAAAAAAAGCCCCCTTGTCTGAGCATCAGCGCCACCGGATCATCGGCATCGCCGCCGCTGCCATCGCGGTGCTGCTGGTTGTGGTGGTGTTCGCCAAGGCGGTCCCCGCCTTGATGGGCCGAACCGGCCCCTTCGCCTCTCCTGCCGCCCGGTTTGTGGCCTATCAGGAGGAAATCTTTATCAGCCGTCTCCTCACTGCCGCGGAAGACGCCCTGGACACCTACGGCACCGGCTCCCTCTCCACGGACATCACCGTCACCGGCAGCGTCAATAACGCGATGATAAACCGCTATTTGACCGGCTCCTCTGTCCTGCTGAAGGTAGACCTGAAGCCGGACCGGCTGCTGGCCAACGGAGAGCTCAGCCTGATGGGCAGTCCTGTCCTGACCGGGGATCTGTCCTATGACAAGGGCATTTTGGAATTCTATCTGCCAGAGCTCAGCGATTCCCGCTATGTGATGAACCTGTCCACCCTGGCTTCCAACCTGGGGGACCAGGACCTGGACCTGAGCGGTTTGAAGCTGCCCCAGATCTCCGGCAAGGAGTGGCGCTCCCTGGCGGAGACCTATCTGGACCTGGTGTACACAGCGGTCACCAAGGAAAGCGTGAAGGTGGAACGGGATACCCGCTTCAAGTTGGAGGAACTGGGCGGCTCCTTCACCGGCACGGTCTACACCTTCACCCCACAAGCAGAGGATGTGAAGGCCATGATCCTGAAGCTGGCGGACCATCTGGAGAAGGACAAGACCCTGCGGAAGCTGGTTCTGGAGCTGGTGAATCCGGACATGTTGACGCGGGCCTTCGGGGCCAATGTCTTCGGCAGCTCCGACCCGGAGGAGGATCTGGAGGACACTCTGAACGAGCTGGCGGAGGAGCTGCGGGCCAATGCCGGCGAAATTGGAGACCGGGCGGAGCGGTGCATCACTTGGTCTGTCTACCTGGAGGGTGACGAGGTCCGGATGGTTCGGGTGATCGACCAGTTCAGCAAAGTGGCTGTGGTGTACGAGTGCAAGGGCAAGGCGTCTGAGGAGCGCTCTGAGATGCTCTATGGCGTCAGCGAGTATTACGGCGCGAAGGAGTTCTGCATCGCCAACCGCTGTACAAAGAAGGGCAGCGCCTATACCGGCGAAGCTACCCTGACTATCGGATACAATGGCCAGGCTTCCCTGTCCTACGACATGGACCCCGGTAAAAAATCGGTGCTGGGCATCCCCTATGGGACCTACGAGATGACTGCCCCTTACGGCGATGTTTCCATCAAGCTGGAGGTTTCCAAGGGGGCCAAAGGCGGCACGGACCATCTGGCGACCCTCCGCAGTGAATACAGCTTTGACGAGTTCACCCGCATGGAGGTCAACTTCCACACCACAGACAAGAGCTCCGCCAAAAAGCCCGGCGGCAAGGCCATGGATATCAGCGATTTCAGCGCCCGGGATTTGCAGGAGCTCTATCAGGAGCTCAGCGGCGTCCTGTACATGGATCTGTTCCGGAATCTGGGCCCCCTGCTGGATATATGAGCGAGTCCCTCTGCACCCTGACCGCGGTGGAAAAGCGCTATCACGGCGTCCCTGTGCTGGGCCCCCTGTCCCTCGCCCTCCCCGCTGGGGAGGCGCTGGGGGTCCGGGGCCCCAACGGGGCGGGGAAAAGCACGTTGCTCAGCCTCGTGGCGGGGGTGATCAAGCCCGAGGCAGGGCAAATCTCCTATGCGCCCGGCGTTCGGGGCCGGGTCGGCTATGTGCCTCAGGAGCTGTCCCTTTACACTGCCCTGACGGGGCTGGAAAACCTCCGTTTCTGGGGGCTGGCCTGGGGCCTGCCCGCCAAAGCCGTTTCCGCCCGCAGCCGTTGGCTGCTGGACCGGCTGGAGCTGAGCGAAAAGGGGGCTCAGCCGGTGTCGGCCTACTCCGGCGGCATGAAACGGCGGCTCCATCTGGCCACCGCGCTGATGGTCACGCCCAGGCTTCTGCTGTTGGACGAGCCCACCGTGGGGGCGGACAGTCGTTCCACCGAACTGATTTTCTCCCTGCTGGCCCATTTGAAGGGCCAGGGCTGCGCTATGGCCCTGACCAGCCACCAGGCCGGTGAGCTGGAGCAGGTCTGTGACCGTATTCTGACCCTGGAGGGAGGCCGGACGGCCTCCAGGGAGGCGGAAGCATGAGCGGCTGGAAAGGCGCTCTGTACAAGGAGCTTCGATTATTTTTCCGGGGGCCCGGCTGGGCGGCCCTTCTGCTGCCGGTCCTCCTCCTGCTGGCCCTGCGGGCGGGCATGGCGGAGCCGGCTTCCTATGTCCAGCCGTTCCCCATCGCCGTCCGGGACCTGGACAACACCATGATGTCCCGATCCCTCCTTTCCCAGATGGAGCGGATTACGTTGTTCTCCCAGCTGATTCCGGCGGAGGACGCCAGTGACAGCCAGCTTTTGGAGGGGGGCGCGGCGGCGGTCGTCACCATTCCCAGGGACTTTTTTTACGCCCTTTACACCATGGAGGACTGCCCTGTGGACGTGGCCCTGAATGGGGACATGCCCCTGGAAGCCGCCCTGTTTCAGACCGTGTTCCGCTCGGTGCTGGGCATCGTTCAGGCCGGCCAGGCCGTGGGGCTGGGCGTCTACCAATTCTGCTGGGGGGAGCTGACGGAGGCTCAGGCTCAAGCTATGTACGCGGAAACCGCCCAGCACCTCTTCCAGGACGCCCTGGGCCGGGGACAGGTCTTCGGCCGTCAGGCGGAGGAGCTGGAGCTGAGGGGAGCCTTGGAGCGGCGGCTGGCCGCCGTGCTGCTGTCGGTGCTGGTTCTATTTCTGGCCTGCTCCGCGGTCAAGACCCTGCCGGAGGAGCGGGACCTTGGCGTTCTGCCCCGCTACCGGGCGGCCGGCGGCGGGCTGGCTCCCTTCCTGGCGGCCAAATTTGGGGCGGCGGTTTTGCTGGCTCTGCCGGTGGTATTGCTGCTTCTGCCGGGGATGCCCGCCCTTGTTCCGCTGGTGGCGCTGGCGCTTCTGTTCGGGGCCTTCGGGCTGATGATGGCCCTCTCCTTCCGGGCGGCGGACGCCGCTGTGGTTCAGCGGCGGGGCAGCTTGCTGCTGCTGGCCTCCCTGGTGCTGGGGGGCGCTCTGTGGCCGCTGGGGGACGGACTGCTGGGTAGCTTGGGGCCTCTCACCCTGCCCTACTACGGCCTGTTGGGGCTGGAGGCTCTGCACCGGGACGTTTCTCCGGCGGGATTGCTGTCCCTCCTTTGGCCGGTGATGGTCATGGGTGTTGCGGGGACTGGTCTGGGCTGTGCCGGACTGTTTCGGGCTGGGGAGCGGAGGGCAAGGCCCTTGCCCATGCCAGAGATTGGACCGGAAGGTGCGCCTCTCAGCTTCTCCCGCCGGCTGATTTCCCTGACGTTCTTTCAGCTGCGGGCCATGGCTGGCGGCGTTCGGGGGCTGCTTGTGCTTCTGTGTGCCCTTCTGCTGTGCGGCGGCGGAGCTGCGGCGGTTCAGTCCAGCCCGCCTCAGGCGCTGCGGGTGGCTGTCCAGGACCTGGACAACACCCCCCTGTCCAGGGAGCTGATTCAGCGCCTGTCCCGGCAGACCGGGCTGGCATTGGTCTTTCCCGGTGAGGCGGCGGGAGAACGTATGCTCCTGCTGGGGGAGGCGGAATGCCGGCTTACCATTGAGGCGGGCTACGGTCAGGCTCTGGAGGCGGGCGGGAACCTTCCCCTTCGACTGGAAAACGCCTCCGGCGCCCTGGCCGCCCAAGGCGCGCGGGAGATTGTGGCCGGGCAGGCCACCACTCAGCTCAGCCGCCTTCGGGCTCCAGGTCTGGCGGAGGTCCAGCTGGGCCGGGGGCTGACCCGGGGGGAACGGGCGGAGCTGCTGGCGCAGATCGACCTGATTGAGGCGGAAATGCCCCCTTTGTACCGGATAGAAACCTTGTCCGGGGCTCCGCTGCCGGACCCCTTCGCCCCCAGTCCGGTAAGCTTTGCCACGCTGGCGGCCCTGCTGGTGGTGTTCACCGCCGCTTCCTGGAGCGGGGCGGACCGGAAGCCGGTCCTGCGGCGGATGGGTGCGCTGCCGCGAGGGCGGCTTCTGCTCCAGGGCAGCAGCTGGCTGGCTCTAAGCGGACTGGGATTTCTGGCCGTACTGGCCGTGCTGCTGCCCGGCGGAGGGGTGCTGCCCGGCGGAGGGCTGGATGGGTTTGTCCTGCTGGGCGCGGCGTCCTACGGGTGCTGCGTCGCAGGGCTGGCTCTGGCGCTCCTTCGAGTGACCGCCATGGAAGGACGGGTGGACGGATTCGCGCCTTTCCTGGCGTTGACGCTCTGTTTGCTGGGCGGGTGCTTTCTGGACCTGAGCCAGGTATCTCCCACGCTGGCCTGGATTTCGATGCTGACGCCGCCAGGGCTGGTTCTGCGGGCGGCTGAGGGCATGGTCTGGGCGGACGGGGCATTGCTGGGCGGAGGCGCGGCGCTGTTCCTGCTGAGCCTGGACCTCTGAGCACTTCTTTTTTCTTGAAAGAAAAAAGAAGCAAAAAAGAACTTTAAGCTGCCGTTTTAGGCAAGCCCTCGGTAGAACCAGTTTAAAGTTCTTTGCTAAGCTTTCTTTCAAGAAAGCGTGAAGCAAAAAAGAACTTTAAGCTGCCGTTTTAGGCAAGCCCTCGGTAGAGCCAGTTTAAAGTTCTTTGCTAAGCTTTCTTTCAAGAAAGCGTGAAGCAA
>JAAWCD010000007.1 GCA_022793095.1 Oscillospiraceae bacterium
AAAAGCAGGAATTTAAAATAGGGTGTCAAAACTGTCAGGGCTTTGCGTGGGGGGATAGTGTGAAAGGGGGGCGAAGCCCCCGCTTTCGCGTGCAGTCACCCGCCCGCAGGCGACTGATTTCGTCAGAATGACGAAATCAGCTTCAGGCTGTCGAATTTTTCGACAGCCTGAAAGCACCTGGCCCCCAACGGGGGGCCAGGTGCTTTTCCTTTGCGGATGCCGAACCGCGCCAGGGTCCGGTTCAATTCAGATTGTACTGCTTCAGCTTCTTGTAGAGCACCGTTCGGGAAATCCCCAGCAGATGGGCCGCCTGAACCCGGTTCCCATTGGTGGCGGCCAGCGCTTCCTGAATCATCTCCCGCTCCAACACCAGCTTGGAGCTCTTGAGCCGGAAGTCCTGGGCGCCCATCAGCACCCGGCGGCTCTTGGCGTGAATCCGCTTGATGAGCTGGTCAAAGTCCGCCTTCCGAAGCACCGGCGAAGTGGCCAGATTCATGGCGGATTCAATGGCATTTTGCAGCTCCCGCACATTTCCCGGCCAGTCGTAGGACAGAAGAACCTCCATGACCTCCGGATCGACCCCCTGAATGACCATGCCCAACTGATCGTTCAGCCGGGAGATCAAATGATCCACCAACAGGGGGAGGTCCTCCTTCCGCTCCCGCAGAGGCGGCACCAGAATGTGCACCACATTCAGCCGGTAATAGAGATCACTCCGGAATTCGCCCCGCTCCATCAGCCGCTCCAGAGGAATGTTGGACGCGACGATCACCCGCACGTCCACCGGCACCGTCCGTCCCCCGCCCACCGGGTCAATCTCCCGCTCCTGAAGCACCCGGAGAAACTTGGGCTGCATGGTGGGCGTGAGCAGATTGACCTCGTCCAAAAAAAGAGATCCCCCGTTGGCCAGCTCAAACCGGCCAATCTTTCCCTTCTTCAGCGCTCCGGTAAAGGCTCCGCCCACATAGCCGAAAAATTCGGACTCCATCAGCTCCTCCGGAATGGCAGAGCAGTTGACCCGGACAAAGTTATGGTCCCACCGGGGGCTCAGCGCGTGGATGGCATGGGCGACCAGCTCCTTGCCGCTGCCCGTCTCTCCCTCAATGAGCACGGTGGAGATGGATTTGGCTGCCTGGATAATCTGGCTTTTCAGCCGGAGGATG
Source organism: Oscillospiraceae bacterium (assembly GCA_022793095.1). Taxonomy (GTDB): domain Bacteria; phylum Bacillota; class Clostridia; order Oscillospirales; family Oscillospiraceae; genus JAAWCD01. The sequence continues at coordinate 1,164 of JAAWCD010000007.1, forward strand.
GATTCGCTCTTGCCAGTGATGTTGTCCAGCCGGTAGCGGGCCCCCCGCTCCCGGGAGAGCTCCTGCCGGTAATAGTTCAGCTCGCTTTTCATCAGATCCGCCTGATGGAGCATCTCGCTGGCGTTGGGCAGGCCGTTTACCACCACGTAGAGGAACAGCCCCTTGATGCGGCCCCGCTTGTCCCGCAGAGGCACATAGGTGGTGAAAACCGGAATCCCGTTTTTTACCACAGGACGGCCGTTGATGATCTGTCCGCTCTCCATGGCGGTCATGGCGTGGGTGCCGGGAACCAGCTCGTACACCTTCCGCCCAAGGGCCTCCTCACCGGAAAAGCCCATGAGCTCCTGCCAGGGCCGGCTGACATACAGATAGTTCCCCTCCGCGTCCAGCCGGGCGCAGATCAGATGTTCGATCATCTCCATGGCAAAGTCTCTGGGCAGGCCGTCTTTCATACGCACACCTCCAACCACTCATCTCTCCTCTATTAAAAAACAGCTGGTGTCAGAAGTAAACCGTATTTTGTCACGAAATTGTGCACTTATTTTCGTGATATTGACGAAAAAGAATTCCATTTTTTGTACGGCATTATGCAAAACAAAGAAAATCGTTCTTAACATGTAAGTGTTCGCTTACATGTGCATGAAAGATTACATGCGGGTATCGCCTCATTTGCCAACCATTTGACCGGCCGAAGCTCAAAATGTGTAAGCGTCCGCTGACAGCGCCTGCGCGCGCTGTTTCCGGAAAGCCTTGCAAATACTAGGGTTTTGGGATTTGAGAAAGCTGGCTCCCGGATTGCTGGAATCAAAAGCGGCCCAACCATTCAAGTGAAAAAGGAGTGTATTTGTATGAAAATCATTGACCTGACCATGCTTTTGGAAGAGGACCTTCCCAGCGATCCCCCAGTACAGATTCCGAAAATCCAGCGTCTGGACCACAAGGCCACGGCGCCTGGAATGCCGGACTACTTCCCCGGCGCCACCATCGGCGACCTGCCCAACGGTAACGGCTGGGCCATTGACTTTGTGCAGCTGTGCACCCACTCCGGCACCCATCTGGATGCGCCCTGGCACTATTATCCCACCCAGAACGAGGCGGTCACGCCCGGTGGTGAAAAGGCCTGGACCATTGACGAGGTGCCCCTGGAGTGGTGCATCGGCCCCGGCGTGAAGCTGGACTTCCGGGACAAGCCCGACGGCTACAAGATCAGCCGGCAGGACGTGCAGGACTACCTGGAGAAAATCGGCTACACCCTCAAGCCCGGCGATATCGTGCTCCTCAACACCGGCGCCGACAAGCGCTGGGGCACCAAGGAATACCTGGTGGCCGGCGCTGGCATGAGCTCGGAAGCCACCCTCTGGATGGTGGAGCAGGGCGTCCATGTGGTGGGCACCGACGGCTGGAGCTGGGATGTGCCCCTGCCCTACGAGGGCCAGGAGTTCCAGAAGAGCCATGACGCCTCCATCCTGTGGGAGGCCCACCGGGCCGGCCGCCAGCGGGCCTACTGCCACATTGAGAAGCTGACCAACCTGGAGGCTCTGCCTGACTTTGGCTACACCGTCTACACCCTGCCCATCCCCGTCAAGGGCGGCAGCGCCGGCTGGGCCCGTGTCGTCGCCATTCTGGATGAATAACTGTCCCCGTTCCGTGCCGTTTTACACAGAGAGGAGATTTGTTTTATGGGTAACGCGATATTCCTGGTTTTGTTCGTCATTTTCTGTGCCATCCTGGTGGGCTGCGGCGTCATCAGCAAGCGCTGGGTCAAGGATTCCTCAGACTACATCCTGGCCGGCCGTGAAATTTCCACCTTCATCAACATGATCGGCGTATGCGCCATTGGCTTTGCCGGAACCACCATCGCCCTGGCTCCCGGCTTCGCGGTTCAACTGGGCCTCCTTGGTTCCTGGACCTGGGGCATCATCTACGGCGTGTGCGGCCTGCTGCTGTTCGCCGTCCTGTTCGCCAACTTTATCCGCCGCTGCGGCGCGCAGACCCTTCCGGAATATCTGGAAATGCGCTATGACGGCAGGGTCCGCTCCGTGGTGGCCATCACCTCCGTGGTGGGCATGGCCGGCATCCTGGCCAACAATATCGTGTCCTGCACCAACGCCATCGCGGGCTATACCAAATGGAATCCCACCGTAATCATGGCGGTCATCTTCCTGGTCATCATCGCCTTCACCTTCATTTCCGGCCTGTGGGCCACCACGCTGACCGACTTCTTCCAGGTGTGCCTGGGCGTCATCATCGTCCCTGTGGTGCTGATTCTGCTGTCCCAGCGTTACGGCTGGTTCGACGCCCTGAACGCAGCCTGGCCCGGCGGAAACGTGTTCGCCTCCGGCCTCACCGGCGCGTCCCTGCCCGGCCTGAAGACCACCTATCCCTCGGTGCTCAACTTCATCATCTGCTTTGCCGCCGCCCTGGTCTGGGGCAACAACTACTACTGGATGAAGATTGCCAACTGCCGCAGCGAGAAAGTGGCGAAGAAGTCCTTCATTCTGGCCGCCATCATCCTGATTGTGGTGTTCTGCATCCCCCTGGGCGTCATCGGCGTGTACGCCGGCGCGTTCCTGGGCGAGAACTTCGCCGCGCCCTTCGGGTCCGGCGCAGTGGCTCCTACGGGCGCGTATGGCCTGGTGGCCTCCATCTTCCCCCCGCTGCTGGGCTCCTTTGTGGTCATCGGCGCAGTGGCCGCCTCCATCTCTACCGCCTCCACTTCCGCCCTGGGCGCCTCCGCCGTGGCCAACCGGGACATTTACCAGCGGCTCATCAACCCTAAGGCCGATTCCAAGAACGCCCTGAAAGCATCCAAGTGGATCATGGTTCTGATTGGCGTGCTGACCTGGGTGCTCTGCCTCTTCCCGGGCGGCCCCACCTACCTGTTTGCCTTCGCCAACTGCTGGCTGGTGCCTCCCGCCATCCTGCTGGGCCTGGGCGCCATCTGGCCCCGGTTCAACTCCCGCGGCGCCATCTGGGGCGCGTCCGCCGGCATGATTACCATGGTGGTGTTCACCCTGCTGGGCGACGTGTTCAAGGTGTTCGCCATCGGCCAGTACGTCTACCTGGCCACCCTGGGCTTCCTGGTCACCCTGATTGTGGCGGTGATCGCCTCTCTGACCGCCCGGCCCAAGTATTACGGCGAGGCCGGCTGGGAGCGGGTTCCCACCGGGACCAACCGTCAGAAAATCGACCTGGACGCCACCGACAGGCAGGTGCTGGAGCTCATCCGGCTGGGACACTGCTACATGTCCGACCTGACCGACGCCCTGGGCGTGGACTCCAAGACCTCCGGCGCGGCCATTGAGCACCTGGACCAGGGCGGCTACATCACCCGGGCCGGGCTGTCCGGCTCCAAGTTCTACACCTTCTCCATCACAGCAAAGGGAGAGGCCGCCCTGCCCAAGCTGGCGGGCGCGGAGGCGGAAATGGCCAGAGAGTGCCTGTCTCCCCTCTATGTGGAGCTGCTGAACATCGTGAAGGACAGCCCGGAGCGTCAGGCGGAATTCCTCCAGAAAAACAGCATCAAATCCATGAAGATGTCCTCCATCTGCTCCCACCTGACCCGTCAGGGCTACATTCTGGAAAAGGGCCTCTTCAAGCGCAAGCTGGTCATCACGGAAAAGGGTGCTGCCGCCGTTTCCAAGTACGCCAAATAAGATTTCCGGCGCGGCGGTTCTCCAGAAAGGACCATCCCTATGTTTCAACAAGAATACCGGCGAAAACGGATCTCCGCCGGCGGGGCCGCGGAGCTGGTCCGCTCCGGGGACACCCTGTTTCTCTCCGGCGGAGCGCTGACCCCCGTGGACTTCGCCGCAGCCCTGTACCAGCAGAGGGAACGGCTGAGCGGGGTTCGGGTGCTCAATTACCTGCCCCTGGCCCCCCTGGATTTCCTGCTCTGCCCGGAAGGCGGCGCTCATTTTCAGGTGGAGTCCGTATTTTATAACCGCGTGCAGCAGGCGGCGGCATCCCGGGGCTTCTGCGATTTCATTCCCAACAACCTCCGGGACGCTGCCCGGGACTGGCGGACTTCCACACCGGACTACGACCTGATGGTGTTTACCGTCTCCCCCATGGACCGGCACGGCTATTTCACTTTGGCCGGTTCCGCCATTATGGAGCTGGAGCTGCTGGGCGGCGCGAAGCGCCTGATTGTGGAGGAGGCGGAACGCGCCCCCCGAGTCTTTGGGGACACCCTGGTTCATATCTCCCAGGTGGATGGGATTATTCCTTCCGCCCGTTATCCTGCCGTGCTTCCCCAGGCCAGAGCCACAGCGGAAGACGAGGCGCTGGGCCGGCATGTGGCCGGTTTGGTGGAGGACGGATCTACCATTCAGCTGGGCTTCGGCGGCACCATTGACGCCCTGGCAGGCCAGCTGATGGACAAGCGGGACCTGGGCATCCACACGGAGGCCTTCTCCGACGCGGCCATGGAGCTCCTTCTGGCCGGAGCCGTCAACAACCGCAGGAAGACCCTCTATCCCGGCCTCACCGTCACCTCCTTCACCATGGGAACAGAGCGGCTTTACGACTATGTGAACGACAACCCTTCCATCCTGCACCGGGCGTTGTCCTACACCAATAACCCCGGAATCATCGCACAGAACCGGAAAATGACCTCCATTAACGCTGCCCTGCAGGTGGATTTGTCCGGTCAGTGCGCCTCAGAATCCATCGGCACCCGGCAGTATTCCGGCAGCGGCGGACAGGTGGACACCGCCGTGGGCGCTCAGATGGCCGAGGGCGGGAAATCCATCATCACCCTTCGCTCTACCTATACCGTCAAGGACCCCGGCACCGGAGAGCCGGTCCGGAAAAGCCGGATTGTGCCCCGGCTGGACTGGGGCAGCACCGTCACCCTCCCCCGCGCCAGCACCCACTTTGTGGCCACGGAATATGGCGCGGTCTGCCTGCGGGGCCTTTCCCTCCAGGCACGGGCGAAGGCCTTGATTTCCATTGCCCACCCGGAATTCCGCCCCTGGCTGGAAGAGGAAGCGCAGAAGATGCGTATGCAGTAAAAGGAGAAATAAGATTGAATACACAACAAGAATGCTGGCTGGTGGCCTATGGCCGTGCCCCGGTGGGCCGGGCCGGAAAGGGCTCCTTCCGGAACACCCATCCAGTGACTCTGGGGGCCCAGACCTTGCAAGGCGTCCTGGCCCGGGTGCCTCAGCTTCCACACGAGGACATTGACGATGTGATCGTGGGCTGCGCCTACCCCGAGGAGCGGCAGGGCTGGCAGATGGCCCGGCTCATCGTTCAGCGGGCGGGCCTGCCCGACTGCGTCTGCGCCCAGACCCTTACCCGGTTCTGCTCCTCCGGCCTTCAGGCCATCGCCACAGGATCCAACGCCATTCTGGCCGGACAGGCGGATGTCATTGTTGCCGGCGGCGTGGAGAGCATGAGCCAGGTGCAGAAGCTCGCCTATCCCTTGGAATACGAGGAAGCGGAGCTGGCCCAAACCGCGGCCTACATGCCCCCCGGCCTCACCGCCGAGCGGGTGGCCGGGGGCTGGAACGTCACCAGGGAAGAGATGGACGCCATGGCTGCGGAAAGCCACCGCCGGGCCGCGGCGGCTCAGGCCCGCGGCGACTTCGACGGGGAGATCATCCCCATCACTCTGCCGGACGGAACGCAGGTCCGGGCCGACGAGGGCATCCGCCCCAACACCACCCCCGAAGGGCTGGCGGCACTGAAGCCCTGCTTTCAGCCGGACGGCCGCGTCACCGCGGCCACTTCCTCCCAGACCAGCGACGGCGCGGCCTTCGTGGTGCTCATGAGCCGGGAGAAGGCCGGGGCCCTGGGGGTGAAGCCCATTGCCCGGCTGATTGGCTTCGCCGTGGCGGGCTGTCCCCCGGAGATCATGGGGATCGGCCCCATTCACGCGGTTCCCAAGGTGCTGGCCCGCACCGGCCTGACCATCGAGGACATGGACGTCATTGAGCTCAATGAAGCCTTCGCCGCCCAAGCCATTCCCTGCATCCGGACGCTTGGCATGGACCCGGCCAAGGTCAACCCCAACGGCGGCGCCATGGCCTTGGGGCACCCCCTGGGCGCCACGGGCGCGGTGCTCACCTGCAAGGCGCTGGCCCAGCTGGGCCGGACCGGCGGACGGTACGCCATGGTGACCATGTGCATCGGCGGCGGCATGGGCGCGGCCGCCATTTTTGAGCGGATTGCCCAAGAAGACCCATCAACGAAAGGTACGTAAACACACGGCATCAGAAAGAAGGTTCTATTATGGCAAAAACCATCATCACCGTAGCGCCCACCGGCGCGTGGCCCACCAAAAAGGACAACCCCAACATTCCCCTGAACCCCAAAGAGATCGCCGCCGACGTGGTGGAATGCTACAAGGCGGGCGCCGCCATCTGCCACCTGCACATGCGGGACGAGGAGGGCCGGGGATCCATGTCCGCCGAGCGGTTCCAGGAGACGGTGGACCTCATCAAGGCCCAATGCGACATTGTGATCAACTGCACCACCTCCGGGGCCTTTGTCTCCGACGGGGAGCGGATGGCCCACCTGCCTCTTGTCAAGCCGGACATCGCGTCCTACGACTGCGGCACCATGAACTGGATGCACAACGCGGTCTTCACCAACACACCTCAGTTCCTGGAGCAGCTGGGCAGGCTTATGATTGAGCACAATATCAAGCCGGAAATTGAGATTTTTGACGCGGGTATGATTTACAACTCCATTTATTACGCCAAGAAGGGCGTGCTGAAAACACCCATGCACTATCAATTTGTGCTGGGCGCGGCCGGCGGCATGGCCGCCACGGTGGAAAACCTGGTGTTCCTCCGCAGTCTCATTCCCGAGGGTTCTACCTGGGGCGCGCTGGGCATCGGCAAGGGCCATGTGCCGATCATGCTGGCCACAGTGGCCCTGGGCGGTCATCTGCGGGTAGGCATGGAGGACAACGTGCTCTATGGACCCGGCCAGCTGGCCGAATCCAACGCCCAGTTTGTGAAGCGGGCGGCCGATCTCGTCCGCCTGGCCGGCAATGAGGCCGCCACCCCTGACGACGCCAGGCAGATTTTGAGCCTGACGCGGTAATCAAAGCCCGCTGGCGGCGGGGAGATAAGGTACAATAAGGAACCACTGATTTAATCAGTGGTTCCTTAAGCAGTTTATTTATGGATCATGTGCCAGTGGTTGACCAGAGCCGCGCATAAATAGTACGCATATTCAGGTTGGCTTTGACCTTTTCACCGGTATATCCTCCAATGTGAGAGGACATGTAATCGTACACATAGGAGTTGCCCGCCAAAGCGATGGCCCAGCGCTGTTCGGCAAAAAGCTGATCGGCTGCCCGGGCGTACTCGTTGAACTTGTCCAGCTCAGTGGCCTCAACCATGTTGTAAAGCAGATCGATGAACTGCTTTCCCTCCTCCGTGTCCTCGTAGAAGAAGCCGTAGGATACGCCATTCGGTACAAACAAGTTGGTGACAGCGCCGCTGATGGAATCAGTTCCCACGATGCCGGAGAAGTAAGCGCGGCTGTCCTCCGGATTGGCCTGAATGGGCATGAGCTCAGGAACTGTGCTCACCGTCTCGATGTTCATAGTAATGCCCACTGCGGCCAGATAATTTTTCGCCAGCATGTAGAGATCCGTATCCGCCACGGGAGGCAGCACAATTGTGAACTCAAAGCCGTTGGGATAGCCAGCTGCGGCCAGCAGCTCTTTGGCGCCTTCCACGTCATAGCTGAACTGGCTGGTGATCTCCTCTCCCCAGGTTCCGCTTCCCACCGAGGTGCAATCCACCATGGCGGTGCTCCACAGTCCGGGAACTACTACCTTGGGAGACGGCTCGCCGGTGGTGTAGACCGTAGTAGTGTTCAGGTCGATGGCCATCTGCATGGCCCGGCGCACCCGCACATCGTTAAAGGGCTCAGTGTTCATCTTGACGCCAATGGACATGGGGCCGGTATCATAAGGATAGCGGGTATAGGCTGAGCTGTCCAGAGCGGATTCCAGCTGACTGCGCTGGGAGGCGGATAACAGGTTGGAGCGCCAGCCGATATAGTCCAGCTCACCCGCGATAAACTGAGTCAGAATATTGGCGGAATCGGCAATGTAAACCAGCTTGATGGTGTCCAGATAGGGCAGACGGTTCTCAGGATAGCGCTCGTCATAATCGTAATAGTTGGGGTTCTTTTCAAAAATTGCATAGTTGTCTACCGACAGCTCCTTGAGAATGTACGGACCCGTACCGGCCGCATAGTCCACGCTGGACTGCTGCTCTGGAGTAAGCTCATCCCACTCGGGACCGCCAATATTGACGCTGGCGCCAACGGTCATAAACGTATTCAGCGCCACCTCTGTAGGCGTATTGAGCTGGAATTGAATGGTGTAGTCGTCCAAAACCGTCACACCGGCGAGGTTGCTAAGAGAAACGGCCCAGTTGGCATTTCCTGTGGTCTCCACCTTCGGATAGCCGTTCAGACCGAGCAGGCGGCAGAAGGACCATTCCACATCCTTGGCAGTCAACTGCCGTCCGTTGTAGGGGGCCTTGTCCTGGAAGTAAACGTCTTGACGCAGATTGACCGTGAGCACGGCGGCTTCCTCATCGAATTCCCAGGTGTCCGCAATCTGGCCGGCCAGGTGATCGTAGGTGATGTATTTGCTCTTAAACCCAAAGTCCTGGCCGGCCCAGTCGATGGACCAAAGGCCCTCGAACCAAAGGGCATAGCTGTAGGAGTCGTCCATGCTGGGGTCAAAAATGGCCTTGAGTTCCTCACTGTAGAAGGTGGCCGAACCGCCGTACTGCGGCTCAGTGGAGAGAGGAGCGGCCTGCACAGGCTGCCCGCCAGGGCTGCTGGTGGGGCTGGGGGTGGGCTGGCTGTTATTGCCGGAGTTTGAGCAGGCCGCGATGGCCAGCAGCATACAGACCGGCAGCAGCAGCGAGACGATGCGGCGAATCGATTTCATTGCAATTCCTCCTTCATTTTTTAGAGAGCACCGCTCTCGGACCAACAGCTTCATGATTTAGAGCGTATCCGTAAATTAGGACGCGCGCATCCCGCCCGTATCTTTTTCGCGGCTGAGCGCCCGTTCCCCTTGAACTGCGTCAGGATTTCTGCGGGAAAACGGCTTGTTCCACCAAAAATCTGGCGGCCAGCCTGCACAACCCTCATTTGTGGATAAGCGCTTAACTTGGCTTCCGGATCTGGACAGAAAAGCTCACGCGGAACGCAGAGCCTCCAGGTCCTTGATTTTCTCCGCGTACTTTTTCAGCTCTTTGCGGAAAAGCCTGCCGGTTTTTTTCTGTTCATAGCTGGGAGCGTCCCCGCCCTGAATACGCGGGTCCAGAATATCGCGGACCGCATCGCCGAACATGCTGGAGGCAAACACCATGGCCGCAATGGCGATACCGGGGAACATACACAGGCCGGGGGCGGTAAACAGGTTAGCCCTGCCCTGATTGGTGATGAGATAGCCCCAACTGGGTGTGCCCACATCTACACCGTAGCCCAGAAAGTTCAGAGATGCTTCCATCATGATGACGCCGCCCAGATTGCTGGCCATGCCGGTAATGATGAGGGGAAAGATGTTGGGAACCACGTGCTGAACCGTTTTCCACAGGATGGAGCCGCCCAGCAGTTCCGAGGCCCGGACATACCCGCTTCCTTTCACAGTCAGAGCAGCCGAACGAACCATGCGCGAACCGCCGATGCCGGCCGGAAGGGCCATGGCGGCGACGAGCTGCGGCATGCCCTGGCCCAGCATGGACATGAGCAGCAGCAGAATAAGCATACTTGGAATACAGCTCCAGGCATCCACCAGCCGCTGAACCAACAGGTCAAACCAGCCGCCGATCACTGCGGACAGGGTGCCCAGTAGCACAGATATACAGGTGGAAATCACCGTACAGGATAGACAGAGGATAACTGAGGTGCGGGCGCCGTAAATCAGGTAGCTGAGCACATCCCGGCCCAGAGTGTCCGTGCCCAGCAGGTGCCCGTTGCTGAGAGACGGATTGGACAGGGCGTTAAGCACGTCCATGGGGAGCATGCCATTGGTCATGGGGTAGGGCGAGATGATGCCGGCGAAAATGGCCAGCAGCACCATGAGGAGCAGATAGAGCATGCAGAAAGCACCCAGCTTCTTGCGCCGGAACAGTGTGACAAAAAAGCTGGGACGGCGGATCCGGGCCGCCTGAGATTGTTTTGTTTTCATAGGGCCCTCCTCAGTCCAGCTCGACCCGGGGGTCGATCCATTTGTAGCTGATATCCACCAGCAGATTGATGAGCATGACGATGACAGAGAAGACCACGACACAGCCCTGAATGACAGGGTAATCCCGGTTATTAAGAGCAGTCACCATCTGTTGGCCGATGCCGGGGATGTTGAACAGATTTTCCAGTATGACCGAACCGCCGGCCATGCCGCCCGCCGCGCCGCCAATGGCGGTCACAACCGGAATCATGGCATTGCGGAACACATGGCGGAAGAGAATCAGCCGCTCATGGGCGCCTTTGGCCCAGGCGGTGCGTACATAGTCCATACGCAGCACCTCCAGATTCATGGTGCGAACCATCCTCAGCTGATTGCCGGCGGAGGTCATAGCGCCCAGCAGCGCCGGGAGCAGGAACATACGCAGATTCTCCAGTGGATCCACAAAGAAGCTCACATAGTTCATCGGCGGCGCGTATCCCCATTTGGTGGCCGGATAGACCAGCGCGATGGTGGCAATCCAGAACACAGGCACCGCCATGAGCACCACGCCAATGGCGCGGATCACATAGTCGCCCAGACTGTTTTGCCGGGAGGCGCAGAACAGGCCAAGGGGAATGGAGATCACATTGGACAGCAGCAGGGTCATGATGCCCAGCTCCAGGGTGACAGGCAGCTGGGTGGAGATGGTCTTGAGCACGGGCTGATAGTCGAAGAGGGATGACCCTAAATCGCCCCGCAGGGCGCCGCCCAGCCAGATGAGAAACTGCTCCACAGCGGGCTTATCCAGGCCCAGCATCCGTTCCACCTGGCCGCGGTCCACAGACTGCCCGGCATTGACCATCTGCTGGACAATGGCGTCCACCGCGCTGCCGGGGATCAGCCGCATGAGGCCGAACACAATCGTGCACACCAGCAGCAGGGACGGAAGAAGCAGAATCAGACGTTTGACAATATATTTTCCCATATTGGCCTCCTATTCTTCTGTGACCCGGTGGCAGGCGGCTAGATGGGCGTTTCCCACGTCCCTCAGCTGAGGCTCCTCCTCGCGGCAGCGCTGGCTGGCATATTTGCAGCGGGTGCAGAACCGGCAGCCGGCGGGCGGGTTGATTGGACTGGGAATCTCACCCTTGAGCAGGATGCGTTCCCTGGCCTGGTCCGCCGCCGGGTTGGGAATGGGAGCCGCTGAAATGAGGGCCTGCGTATAGGGGTGGAGGGGATGGGCGTACAGTTCGTCGCTGGAGGTGAGTTCCATGAGCTTGCCCAGGTAGAGCACCGCCACCTGATTGCTGATATGGCGCACCACGCTCAGGTCGTGGCCAATAAAGATGTATGTAAGACCCAGCTTTTCCTGCAAGCTCTGCATCAGCCCCACAATCTGTGCTTGAATGGACACGTCCAAGGCGGACACAATCTCGTCGCAGACGATAAAGCTGGGGTTGAGGGCCAGGGCCCGGGCAATGGAGATGCGCTGCCGCTGCCCGCCGGAAAATTCATGGGGATACCGGTTGGAGAATTCCGGATTCAGGCCCACCAGCGTCATCAGCCGGGCTGTCAGCTCGTGCTGGTCTTCCAAGCTGCCGGCGATGTGATGGATGCGGGGCCCCTCCAGCAGGATATCCCGAATGGACTTGCGGGGATCCAGGGAAGCGTAGGGGTCCTGGGTAATCATTTGCAGCTGCCGGCGCAAGGGGCGAAGCTCATTCCGGCTACAGCGGCTGATATCCTGTCCGTTGAACACCACCGATCCGCCAGTGATATTGCAGGTGCACATGACACAGTTGCCAATGGTGGATTTGCCTGAGCCTGACTCACCCACAATGCCCAGGGTCTGGCCCTTGTGAACCGTGAAGCTCACGCCGTCCACCGCCTTGACCACGCCCACCTGACGCTTGAGGAGGCCTCGTGTGATGGGAAAATACATTTTCAGGTGCTCTACCCGCAGGATTTCCTCCTGTGAGTTATCCACCGGGGGCTGAGATTGAATGTCCCGATCTACCATCTGCCGCAGTTCGGCGCTGATAGGCATTTCTACCGTGTGCTGATCCCTCATATGCCGCACACCTCCTGTCGTTCCGCACCAGTCTGATCCGCGTGGAAGCAGGCACAGCGGTGGTGGTCTGATTGGGCCTGAAGTTCCGGCCGGTGGGAGCGGCACTGTTCGTCCGCGTAGCGGCACCGGAAGTGAAAGGGGCAGCAATTGGGCGGGATGAGGGCCATATTGGGCGGCTCGCCCTCAATGGTGTGCAGCCCGTGGCTGCGGGGCAGGTCCAGCCGGGGAACCGCCCGAATGAGTCCCAGGGTGTAGGGGTGTAAAGGGTGCTCAAAGATGTCCTGCGGTGAGCCTTCCTCTACGATGCTGCCACCGTACATAATCTTTACGCTGCTGGCGTACCGGGCTACAACGCCCAGATTGTGGGTAATAATGATCAGCGCTGTCCCAAAACGGGCCCGAAGGCTGTTGAGCCGCTCCAGCACCTGGGCCTGAACTGTCACGTCAAGGGCGGTGGTGGGCTCGTCGGCAATGAGCAGTTTGGGGTTGCAGCTCATGGCCATGGCGATCATGGCCCGCTGCTGCATGCCGCCGGAGAATTGGAAGGGGTAATCCTTGATACGGGCCGTCGGGTTGGGAATGTCCACCAGGGAGAGGAGTTCCTTTGCCCGATCCATGGCCCGCTGCCGGAGGGGGACGCCCTGCCATCGGGTCCGTTCTTCAACGGTCAGATTCTCATCGCTGACGCCATTGTGGAGCATGATATTTTCAACAATCTGGGCCCCGATGGTCATAACCGGGTTGAGGGCGGTCGAAGGCTCCTGAAAGATCATGCTGATCTCCCGGCCCCGGATGGAACGGATGCGCTCCTCAGAACAGCTGAGCAGGTCCTCGCCCTTGTAGATTACCTGTCCTCCCATGATCTTTCCTGGCGGAAATGGGACCAGGCGCAGCAGGGAGAGCGCGCCCACTGACTTTCCAGATCCGGATTCGCCGATGATGGCGGCACATTCCCCCTTTTTCACAGTATAAGACAGACCGTCTACCGCCCGGACAATCGTTCCTCCGGTAAAAAACCAGGTACGCAGATCACGCACCTCCAGCAAGGTTTCTTCCATACCGAACCTTCGCCTCCTTGTCAATTCGCTGGAATTAGTCTAATTCAAAGCCCTGCTTTTTGTCTAATATCTATTAATCATGCGCCATTCCCTCCGGTTATGGAAATGCTAATGATGAGTTATGTCAGACTGGAAGGTAGGCGAAAATTCTCTTGACGGACCAGTTGGTTTTGCGTTATGATAACGTCAATAGAGCTCTGATTCCGACAGCGCTGTACACGAGCATCAGAAGGACTTGACGCGCTTGTTATTCCAGGCCCGAGGGTGAAATAGCGACCGGGAAAGGGGAGGAAATGGACCTCACATCCGTCAATTTGACTCATCTTTACTACTTCAAAATCGTGGCAGAGCGGGAGAATATGACCAAAGCCGCTGAACAGATGTTCGTCTCCCAGCCCGCCCTGAGCAAAGCGATTCTCAAACTGGAGCACAGCCTGGGGGTGACGCTTTTTGAGCGCTCCAAGGGCAGGCTCCGCCTCTCGGCCATTGGAGCGGAGTATTACCACTATATCTCCCAGGCCTTCCACGCCATTGAGGCGGGGGGCGCTATATTGAAGAGATGAAAAAGGATTTTAACGACAAGGTGGTGATCGCCTCGCCGGTTAGGGACCTCCTTAACGCCATGATTTTGCAGTTTTTGCGGGAAATCTGTCCCACTGTGCAGATTGAACAGTTTCTGCTTGTGCCGGACCAGGCGGAAAAGCGGCTGCTGGCAGGAGAACTGGACCTGGTGGTGACGCCGATTACCATGCAGAACGCGGAGATATCCCATGTAAAGTGCGCCGAGGAGGAGATCGTTCTGGTGGTGGGCCAGGACCACCCTCTGGCCGGAAAGGGAGCCGTGCGCTTATGGGATGCGCGCAACGACTCCTTTCTGGTCAACGAGTCCAGCTTTGACAAGCGGATCCTCACTGTACATTGTGAGCTGGTGGGATTCACCCCCAACATCACGTTGTACAGCAACGAAAATTCCGTCATCCACCGGGCCCTTCACTACAACATGGGGGTAAGCCTGATTCCAGGAAATGTGCTCTATCGGAACCGGGACACCATGGAGGGGCTGGTTCCCCTGCGCCTGACCGATGTGGAGATCATCCGAATGATCGGTGTAGCCACCCGAAAGGACCGCATCCTCTCCAACAACGCGCAAAAGCTGGTAAACTTTGCCTGCCGGTACTTTGAGCGGCTGGGGGCGGAAACCTCGGATTACTTGGACTCTATTCTTCCCCCGGTGGAACTGGAGGGGCGCAAGACGATGGGAATCCGGAACATCCGCTCCGCCGCCGCACCGGCCCGGCCCTTTTCAGTCCAGGCTTCTTCCCAGCCGGAGGAAGAATAGGGAACGGCGGATTCCGCGCCGCGCGGCAGAACGTTTATAAAAGCCCCAGGAGCCTACGGCTCCTGGGGCTTCTGTTTTCGGGCCAGTCCGAAAACCCTTCCACAGCGTGCAAACACGCCGCCTATAACCGGCGTTTATAGCACATAAGTTTTTGGCATTTGTGCATAAAAGAATTCCTGCCTATAATGAGACCATCAAGCAGTGCAGCAGGTCCGGCCAATAAAAGTGGGACCTGCGGGCCGTTCCCCCAATCCAAAGCGCCCGGTCCTTCTGAGGGCCTCCGCCCTCGAAAAAGGGGAGTGGGGGCCCGTCCAGCGGGACCGGGACACAAAAAAGGAGATGTTTGCATTGAAACTGGTTCGGAAATCCTCCCTGACCGCCATGCGGCCCCATGAAGATGCTGAGCTCTACCGTTACCATGAGCTGGATACGCCGGGAATCAACATTGTCTGCTCCCACCAGCTGCCGCACACCGTCCGCAGTGGGTTTGTTCCCACGGCCCATGTTTGCTACATCCTGTCCGGCGTCTTGACCGTGACGGCTGGCGGCGAGGCGTTTCAGGTGTCCCCGGGGGATGCCATGTCCTTCCATCCGATGGAGACCCGTGAAATCGCGAATAACACGGACGAGACGGCGATTCTTTTGCTCATTGACAAGGGGCCCGGCGCCGGCGGTCCACCTCCGGGCGGACCTGGCGGTCCGGGCGGTCCCGGCGGACCTGGCGGTCCGGGCGGTCCCGGCGGGCCTGGTGGTCCGGGAGGTCCCGGCGGACCCGGAGGTCCCGGCGGACCTGGGCATCCCTGAATATAGGGAACAGAAAGGAGCGCCATGATGACAAGACAACAGCTTACGACGGAACAGCTTACCAAGCGCTGGGAGGACCAGCGGGAGATTAAAAATGTGATGGGCAAGTACACCAACGCCATGCTGCTGGAGGAGAAAAGCACGATATTTTCCCGGTTTTGGAGCCATGCTCAGGAGGACGTTTGCCTCGGCCTGAACCACGGCTGGTACAAGGGCGCCGCCGCCATTCAGGGCTATTACGGCGATCTGGCCAGCCGCACCGGGGTGGAATCCCAGCTGCTTCAAAGTCTCTTTCCCGAACAGCTGGGAGAGATGCCTGAGGAGAAGCTTTACGGTGTAGGCCATATGGACAACAAGCCGGTGAGTTCTCCGCTGATTTCGGTGGCCTACGACGGCGAAACCGCCCAGGGCATGTGGACCTGCGCGGGCTGCTACACCGTGTTTTCCACGGCCGGCCCCAGTTCCCACTGGATGTGGGGCTACTATGCCGTTGACTTTATCCGTGAGGAGGGGCAATGGAAGATCTGGCACCTGCGTTTGATTGCGGACATCGACACCGCCGCCGGCCGGGACTGGACCCAAACCCATGAGCCTGATCCTGAGCTGCCCGAGTTTGCCGTGCTCGCCAACGCGCCGGTTTCCCAGCCCAACGTTCCCTGCGTCCTTCAGGAGCCCTACCACTTCAAACGGCTGCCCATGACGCTGCCCAAGCTGCCCCACCCCTACGAGCATTTTGTAGAGCTGGAGAGCTATGGAATTTAAGCGCCTATCTCAACCTGACGCGCACGTATCTGGCTTGCATATTTTGCGCCATGCTTCCCCAAAGTCCCCGGCAATCCACACCCTCCGGCAGCGTATTTGGAATGCGGCCAGCAGCCAGCAGGTAGAAAAGCTGCATGGAATTCACAACTATCTCCACGGCAAGGCCTTTGCCCGTGAGGAGTGGTCCACTATCTGGTCCCGCAGTGACGAGACCTCCTGGGCCCACTCGTTCGGGCGGATGCGGGGCTTTGAAGAGATTTGGTATAACTCTGTAACCCTCTACGACGCGGCCTGCTATGACAGTTATCTGGAGCTTTACGACATATATCCCGGTATGGGCGGACTGGATCCCCGGCCGCTGATGGAACTGTCCATGCACACGCTGGTCAACGGTGTGGTGGAGGTGGCGGAGGACGGCATGAGCGCCCGCACCTCCTATGTGACGCCGGGTATTCTCTACGACCGGCTCAACCGGGATATGAAGAAGCATTGCATGAATTTCTGGGAGCGTTACGGATCTGACTTTGTGTGCGAAGACGGCACCTGGCTCTACCTGCACGAGCATGTCTGCCCGGATTTTGGGATGCCTCTGGACTGCGCCAACGCTGCGGCGGACAGTTATCAGATGCTGGCACACCCGCCCGAGGGACCCAGACCGCCCCGTCCAAGCGGAAGGAAGGAAATGATAAAGCTGGCCGAGCCAACGCCGCTTCATCAGATGTACTCCATCACCACGCCGGTGCAGAATACGGTTCCCTGCCCGGAGCCTTATCACACCTTGGATAATGACAACACGTATACCCCATTCCTGAATCCGCCCAAGAAGTGAGGTTCAGACGGCGCTGGGAGAATTTCCAGATGGCTTGAAGGGGTTCAAACCAGGCTTGTATAGCGAAGCGGAGGATAGGGATTCCCTATCCTCCGCTTCGCTTCCTGGCACCGTCATTCACCACCGGCGGGTAAGCCGCCGGATTAGGTGAAATCCCCTCTTGTACAACATATCAGAAAGCCTCTCCATTCAGGAGCCGCTGGTTTAGGCCTTGTTTTTTAGGCCATATCAAAGAATCTCTACGGCCTGTGTACAGGAAAATTCCGCTCCCGGCTCCAGCACCTGGATCGAGGGCCGCCGGAACAGGTCGTGTCCGCCCTCCGCCCGCTCGGGCAGTCCATACCAGGGCTCAACACAGAAAAAGCGCATGGGGCCGGGCTTGGACCAGATCAGCACCTGTGGAAAGCCCGCGAATGCCACCCGCAGCGCCCGTCCTGTGGCGGGCTCCTCCAGCTGGGCCCACTCCGATTTCAGGCCGGTGAAGCAGATGGAATCTCTGTCAAACAAATGGTCGTCCAGCGTGATGACCTGCTGGCCGGTGAACCGGGGCCGCTCCCCGGTGACAAAGCCGCCGTCCGTGGTGATTTCCCGAAACGCTTCGGGCTGCTGGAACCGGAGCTGACAGCTGCTCGTGGGCGCTCCCTCTGTAAAGGGGAAAGAAAAACCAAAGTGATACCCCACCTGGAAGGGCATGGACGTTACATCCTGGTTTTTTACCGTATAGGTGGTGCACAGGGCTTTTCCTTCCAGCCCGTGCCGGGTCTCCAGAACAAATTTCCAGGGATACCGGGCCAGTGTGTCCTCATTCCAGGCCAGCCGGAAGGTGAGGGAATCCGCAGTTTCCTCCACAAGCGCATGCTCCAGGTCCCGGCCGAAGCCGTGCTGCCCGCCCTCGTAGCGGACCCCGTCCTGCTCGAAATAGCCGTCCTTCAGCTTGCCGCACCAGGGGAAGCAAATTGGCGCGTGACGGCCCCAAAGGGATTCGTCGCCGCTCCACATCCATTCCCGGCCGTCCGCCTGGAGGGAATGGACCTCCGCGCCCTTGGAAGCGACGGTCAGGGACACGCCGTCCTTTTGCAGTTGATGTAACATCGTTCAGTCCTCCTTATCCAACCACTCGAAGGTATCATAGCCTCCGAAAAAGTATTCCAGGTCCTCCCGGGCCTCCTCCTCGGTGTCTGCGGGGATGAGGTCCAGCTCCTCGCCGTTTTCGGCCATGCCCACAAACCCGAATTCCGTGCCCTCGATGGAAAGGCGGATTTCCTCCCCCCAGGGCTCGTCGTTTTCCTTGTATTTGGCAATCCAGCGTCTCATAATTTGCCTCCTCCTTTCTGACGTAAGCACTGTGTGATTAATCTTCATGGTAGCCTTGTCCAGAAAAAAAGTCAAGGTAATCCCGAAAAAAAGGGTTGCAATTACAGTGTAATGTGTTAAAATAAAACCAACCTTTTTCAGGCGAGGTAGATTACCATGACGCTCAAAACCGCATCCTTCTCCGTTACCTATGGCTGGGCTCGATTTACCGAGGCCGGCTGCGGTGTGTGGGAAAAATAAGGATGCAATGAATGAGTGTGCCTCTTTTCTTGGAGGTATGGGAACATAAAGCCGGCGTGTTTGCAAGCTCATTGATTGGATCAATGGGCTTTTCTTTTTTGAAAAGCAGATTTAATAAAGGAGATTTGAATTACTATGGTTGTTGTTATGAAACCCGGAACCCAGCAGCGTGAGATTGACAAGCTGGTGGCGCAATTCCAGCTTCAGGGCCTGACGGTGGGCATCACCAACGGCGTGGGCTGCACCATCCTCGGTCTGGTGGGCGATACCACCGCCGTGGACATGGACAAGATTTCCATTAACGAGCACGTAGAGCGGGTCATGCGGGTGCAGGAGCCCTTCAAAAAGGCCAACCGCAAATTCCACCCAGAGGATTCGGTTGTCACCGTGGGCTCGGCCAAAATCGGCGGGGGGAATTTCTCCGTCATCGCGGGGCCCTGTTCGGTCGAGAGTGAAGATCAGATTATCGAGGTGGCCCAGGATGTGCAGAAGTCCGGCGCGACGATGCTCCGGGGCGGCGCGTTCAAGCCCCGTACCTCTCCTTACTCCTTCCAGGGCATGGGAACACCGGGTCTGGACCTTCTCCTGGAGGCCAAAGCGGCCACCGGCCTGCCTATTGTCACCGAGATTATGAGCCCTAAGTACTGCGAGCTGTTCGAGGAAAAGGTGGATGTGGTACAGGTGGGCGCCCGGAACATGCAGAACTTTGACCTTCTGAAGGAAGTGGGCCGGATGTCCAAGCCTATTCTGCTCAAGCGGGGGCTTTCCAGCACCTACGAGGAGTGGATCATGTCCGCCGAATACATCATGAGCGAGGGCAATGAGAATGTCATCCTCTGCGAGCGGGGCATCCGCACCTTTGAGACCTACACCCGAAACACTCTGGATGTGTCCGCGATTCCGGCCATCCGGCGGATGAGTCATCTCCCCATTGTGGTGGACCCCTCCCATTCCGGCGGGTATTACTGGCTGGTGGAGCCGCTGGCCTTGGCTGCGGTGGCCGCC
Source organism: Oscillospiraceae bacterium (assembly GCA_022793095.1). Taxonomy (GTDB): domain Bacteria; phylum Bacillota; class Clostridia; order Oscillospirales; family Oscillospiraceae; genus JAAWCD01. The sequence goes on from JAAWCD010000007.1 coordinate 20,745, forward strand.
GGAGCCGACGGGCTCATTATCGAGGTCCACAATAACCCCTCCTGCGCCAAGTGCGACGGACAGCAATCCCTGACGCCGGAAAACTTCGACCATCTGATGAACAAAGTGGAAAACCTGGTGAGCGTGACAGGGAAGACGCTGGTGAAATAACCATTGGGCCGGTCTCCCAAGCTGTTTCCGCACTCCGTTCCCCCTGCCGCAGCCGCGGCGTATGAACGTTCTTTGCCAAGCTTTCGTTCAAGAAAGCGGAGGAGGTTTAAATGAAAAAACTGACTGTTGACCTGCCCGGACGGGCTTACGATATCCTCATCGAACGAAGCCTGTTGGACCAGGCCGGAGCCCACTGCAAAACCGTCCTCCCCAAAGCCAGAAAGCTGTTCATCGTCACCGACTCCAACGTAGGCCCCCTCTACGGCCAGCGGGTGCTGGACAGCCTGTCGGGGGCAGGCTTCCAAACCACGCTTTACACCATCCCCGCCGGAGAGCAGTCCAAAAATCCTGCCCAGCTGGCGGAGCTCTGGGAATCCATGATGGCCTTCGGCCTCACCCGAACCGACGCCGTGGCTGCCCTGGGCGGCGGCGTGGTGGGCGACCTGACCGGCTTTGCCGCCGCCACTGTCCTCCGGGGCGTGGACTTCGTTCAGATTCCCACCACCCTCCTGGCTCAGGTGGATTCCTCCGTGGGCGGCAAGGTGGCCGTCGATCTGAGCGCGGGGAAAAACCTGGCCGGAGCCTTCTGGCAGCCCAAGCTGGTCCTCATGGACCCCGAAACCTTGAACACGCTGCCCCTGCCCACCTTCATGGAAGGCATGGCGGAGGTCATCAAATACGGCTGTATTTTGAACAGCGTGTTTTTCCGCTTCCTTGAAATTCGGCCCAGCCGGAGGCAGATTATGGAGGAAATCGAACACGTTCTGTATGTTTGCTGTAATTTAAAACGGAGCGTAGTGGTAGAGGACGAGCGGGACACTGGCCTTCGGATGCTTTTGAACTTCGGCCACACCCTGGGCCACGCCTACGAGCTGGCCGGGCACTACACCGAGTGGAGCCACGGTGAGGCGGTGGCCGCTGGCATGTGCGTGGCCGCACAGCTGGGGGTGAGGCTGGGCGTAACGCCCGCCGGTGTTCCGGAGCGCATTGCGGATATCTGCGCTTCCTTCGGGCTTCCTACGGCGATTTCCTGCACAATGGAGGATTACGCTGCCGCCGTCGGCTTGGACAAAAAGGGGGCGGGCGCGGACATTTCTCTGATTCTGCTGGAGCAGATTGGAAACGCCGTACCCAGGAAGCTGCCGAAGAATGATGTGCTGGATTTGATTTCGACGTTGTAACATGTAACTCATTTTATCGGTTCTTTTCTTGAAAGAAAAGAACCAAAAGAACTTTAGGCCTTGTTTGAAAAATGTCAACATGCCCAAGCAGCGGACCTTTTTCCGCCTGGGCGGCACAGTTTTTCCTTGAAAGCCGTCAGGATTCCTGCGGAAAAACTGTTTGCCAGACGAAAAAATTCCTCGCTGTTGGGCACATTGCCATTTATCAAACAAGGCCTAAACTGTGAGACTTGGAGGAATTCTGTGAATGTGACCATCACACCCGGCAGGCTGGCCGGAACCATCACGCCGCCGCCGTCCAAAAGCCAGGCCCACCGGGCTTTGATCGCGGCCTGCCTGGCCCGCGGTGTGGACCAGGTGGAAAATCTGGCGGATTCCAAGGATATCCAGGCCACCCGCCGCTGTATGGAGGCGCTGGTAGCCTCGTCAGAGAATCAGATTTTGTTAGACTGCGGCGAAAGCGGCTCCACCCTGCGGTTTCTGATTCCCGTGGCGCTGGCGCTGCGGGGCGGCGGGCGGTTTACTGGTCAGGGGCGGCTCATGGAACGTCCGCAAACGCCTTATTTTGACCTTTTTGACGAAAAGGGCATCTTTTATGACCAAAAGGACGGCGTACTGACGGTAAAGGGCGTCCTGACGCCAGGGCGGTACGCGCTGCCGGGAAATGTGTCTTCCCAGTTCGTCACCGGGCTGCTGTACGCGCTGCCCCTGCTGGAGGGGGATTCTGAAATCGTCCTGACCACGGAGCTGGAAAGCCGGGGCTATGTGGACATGACGCTGGATGTGCTGAAAAAATTCGGCCTTCAGATTCCGGAGACGGCGAACGGCTTCGCCGTTCCCGGCGGACAGCGCTACCGGCCTCATCCGGTGACGGTTGAGGCGGACTGGTCCCAGGCCGGCTTCTGGTACGCGGCCCGCGCCCTGGGAAATCCGGTGGACGTCACCGGACTGGACCCCAACTCCGCCCAGGGAGACCGGGTGATTGGAGACCACTTTATCCAGCTGAGCCAGCCGGGCGATGTGGAAATCGACGTGTCCGGCTGTCCCGACTTGGTGCCGCCGCTGGCAATTATGGCGGCGCTGCGGCAGGGGACCACCCGGCTGGTCAACGCAGCCCGGCTCCGCATCAAGGAGAGCGACCGGCTGGCCGCAGTGACGGAGGAGCTGAACAAGCTGGGGGCCCAGGTGGAGGAACACCCGGACAGCCTGACCGTTTCCGGCGTGGATGGGCTCCGCGGAGGCACGGCGGACGCCCACAATGACCACCGGATTGCCATGATGCTGGCCATTGCGGCCACCCGGGCGGATGGGCCTGTGACCATCACCGGAGCGGAGAGCGTGCGGAAATCCTATCCAAATTTCTGGGAAGATTATCAGGCCCTGGGAGGAATGCTCCAAGTGTCTGATTTGTGAGCGGATTCGGCAGATCAAACGGGGCGGGAACCCGTAGGAGGGCATCCCCCCTTGAAAACCGCCGCGCAATCGCCAGTTTGACGTTCTTTTTCTTTCAAGAAAGTCCCAATTCGACTTCGTGTTCCCGGTGAATCACAATGGGTAAATATGCATAGGCTGGTATAAGAATGAATGATTTAATTAAAAACATTGATAAACTTCATACAACAGAAATGGGTGTAGAGCGGATAAAAAGGAACTGCCAAATTGAAACAGACGATGTTGCCCAATGGAGCGGGGTGCAGATTCTGGATAAAAATGCTAAAATTGAAAGGATTGGAAAGAACTGGTATATTTTCACAGGTCACTACAAAATTACTGTGAACGCATATAGCTATACAATAATTACTGCGCACAGAGTTGAAGCATAATCTGTATAATTCGGATGAATGAATTATTATACACTAAAGTCTAGAATCAAGGCG
>JAAWCD010000084.1 GCA_022793095.1 Oscillospiraceae bacterium
AGAGCCTGTTCAAAATCTCCTGACACACCGTCTGAACCGGCCTTTTTCCGTCCAGCCGCGTCAAACATGCTCGGAATACATCCAGTATTCCTGCGCTTTTTTCCTTGCCGGACGAAAAAATTCCGGCCCATCCAGCGCACCCGGAGATTTTAAACAGGCTCTCAGACGATGTGGAAAAGCGGATTGAATTGATACAGACAGGAAACCCCTGAACGAGAATGTAAGGAGAACAAACATGCCACAAATGGACGTGCGGGCCGCTCTGGTGGGGCTGTCCGCTTACAAAAATATCGCCGGGCTGCCCCTCATGCGGATGCTTCACGACTTCCTGAAAGCCATGTCCGCCAAACAGGCCGAAGCAGCCCTGGACCTCTACACCGGCCTGTTTTTCAGCCTGGAGAAGGAGGGGTACTCTGCCCTGGGCGATTATCTGCACGACCACCTGCGGTACGACCCCGCCCCTTACCCCGAGGCCGTGGCCGCAGGCCGGACCGATGAGCGGCTGGCCCAGGCCGCGCGGCGGGATATTCAGCTTCTGAGCTTCGTCGCCAATCTGCCCTGCGCCGTGCTGAAAAACGGGCTCATCAACGCCCTGCCCGAAAGCTGGCGGAGCATGCCGGGCGAGCTGCCCGAGTGGGAGTCCAAGTGCCCCTTCACCTTCGAGGAGCTGACCCGCTTCTACCAGGTCAACGGCTCCGGCCTCTTCGCCCGTTACCGGGCCTTCGTCTGGGAAAAGGACAAGCTTCACCCCGTGGAGGACCCCGATTATGTGCCGCCGGACGAGCTCACTGGCTACGAGCGGCAGCGGGGGCAGGTGGTGGAAAACACCCGGGCCCTCATGGAAGGCCGGCAGGTCAACAACGTGCTCCTCTACGGCGAGAGCGGCACCGGAAAGTCCGCCGCCGTCAAGGCCCTTCTCGGGCTGGAGGGCTTCGAGGGGCTGAGAATCATTGAGGTGGACAAGGCCGGCCTGGGTGATCTGCCCGAGCTCATCCGCACCCTGGGGCACCGGCCTCAGAAGTTTATCCTGTTTATCGACGACCTGGCCTTCGACAAGGACGACCGGACCTACTCCGCCCTGAAGACCATCCTGGAAGGAGGACTGGAAAAGCGGCCGGCCAATGTGGCCGTTTACGCCACCTCCAACCGGCGGCATCTGGTGCGGGAAACCTTCTCCGACCGGGCCGGGGACGAGGTGGACGCCAATGAGACCATTGAGGAGAAAACCTCCCTGTCCGACCGGTTCGGCCTGCGGATCCCCTTCCTCTCCCTCAATCAGGACCAGTTCCTGGAGCTCGTTTACCGGCTGGCCAGGGTTTACCACATCGATCGGGACCAGGAAGCGCTGAAAACAAGCGCCATTCGCTGGGTCATGCACCATCCCGGCAGAACCCCCAGGACCGCAAGGCAGTTTTTGAACAGCTTGCAGGTGTGACGTTGACTTTTTGCGCCGGCGGGGCTACAATAGAGCTTGAATATTTCCCTGCCCTTTGGGCGGGGAAATAAAAATTTGAGGAGATTGGGCCATGATTTATCTGGACAACGCCGCCACCACACGGGTGCGGACAGAGGCCGCGCAGGCCGCCATGAACGCAATGGTGGAGGAATTCGGAAATCCCTCCTCCCTCTATCCCCTGGGCCAGAGCGCCAAGGTGCGGCGGGAGGCCAGCCGGGCCAGCGTGGCAAAGGCGCTGGGCTGCCGGAGCGATGAACTCATTTTCACCTCCTGCGGAACCGAAGGGGACAACTGGGCCGTGCGGGCCGCGGCAGACCTGGGACGCCGGAAGGGAAAGCACATCATCACCACAGCCATTGAGCACTCCGCCGTGCTGGAGCCCTGCAAAGCCCTGGAACGGGAGGGATATGAGGTCACCTGCCTTCCGCCGGAGGCCGGCGGGACGGTCTCCGTTCAGAGGCTGGAGGAGGCGCTGAGGCCGGACACCATTCTGGTGTCCATGATGCTGGTCAACAATGAGCTGGGCACGGTCCTGCCCGTGAGGGAGGCCGCCCAAGCCATCCGGAGGGCCGGAGCGCCCGCCCTCCTGCACACCGACGCCGTTCAGGGGTTTTTGAAGCTGGATTTTACGGTGAAGGATTTGGGCGTTGACCTCTTGACCATTTCCGGGCACAAAATCGGCGCGCCAAAGGGCATTGGCGCGCTCTACATCCGAAACGAGCTGCGGGGAAAACTGAAGCCCCTCCTTTTGGGCGGCGGTCAGGAAAACGGCCTGCGGCCCGGCACCGAGCCCACCGCTCAGATTGCCGCCCTGGGCGCTGCCTGTGAATTGGGACTGGCAGAGCGGGAGGCCAATATGGCCCGCATGGCAGCGCTGAAGGAATACGCGGTTGATACGCTGCTCCGGCGGGTGCCAGAGCTGGAATTGGTGGGAAACGGGACCGCTCCCCACATCCTCTGCCTGACGCTGCCCGGTTATAAAAGCGAGGTGCTGGTCCGGATGCTGGGCGGCCAGGGCATCTGCATATCCGCCGGTTCCGCCTGCCACCGGGGAAAGCCCAGCCATGTGTTCGCCGCGCTTCCCCTGAGCAAGGCACAGCGAAACGGCGCGTTTCGGGTCTCCTTTTCCCACGAAAGCTCCAAGGCCGAGGTGGACGCCCTGGCTGGGGCCCTGGCCCAGGCCAGGGATACCCTCTTTCCCAGTATGTCATAGGTTTCTGCGGAAAGTAAAACTTTCCGCTTATATCCCGCCCTTTGCCGGTCACGCTAACGGTGAATACAGGTTCCAAGGAGGCGAGGCGGCATGACATCAAAAGAGGCCAAACGGCTGTTTTGGGCGACCGGGCTGCCGGAAGCCTACGTGCTCAGCAAACAGGGACGGCAAGGTTCTCCTCCGGTCCGCAGGCGTGAGAAAAAGGAGCGGTAATTCCGCTCCTTTTTTTGAAAGAGGGTAACAGCATGCACATGACCACGCAGGGGCTGGTGCTCCGGGAAGTCAATTACAAAGAGGCGGACAAAATCCTCACTGTGCTCACCAGAGACGGCGGCAAGCAGACCGTCTCCGCTCGGGGGTGCCGCCGGAAAAACAGCACCTTGGCCGCCTCCGCTCAATTGCTGGTTTACTCCGACATGACCCTGTACGAGCATCAGGGACGCTGGAGCCTCAAGGAGGCCGTCAGCAACCGCCAGTTCTGGGGCGTGCGGGGGGAAATCGAAAAGCTGGCCCTGGCCTCCTACTTTGCGGAGCTGACAGAGCTGGTGACAGAGGAGGATATTCCCGCGCTGGATATCCTCTCTCTGGTGCTCAACTCCCTCCACGCGCTGGACCAGCTTCCCAAAGATCCTGCCCTGGTCAAAGCCGCCTTCGAGCTGAAGCTTATGGCGCTGGCAGGGTATGAGCCGCTATTGGACGCCTGCGCGGTCTGCGGACGGGAGACGCCTCAGGAGCCCCGGCTCAGCCTTCTTCACGGCGTGCTCCACTGCGCCGGGTGCCGGGAATGCGTGGGGGGAGATATCTCCCTTCCCCTGCCGCCGGAAGTGCTGTCCGCCATGCGGTACATCATCTACGGCGACCCCAAGCGGCTGTTCTCCTTCCGGCTTACGCCGGAGGGCCTGATGGAACTGGGCGGCGTGTGCGAGGCGTTTTTGCTGACCCAGATGGAACGGGGATTCCGCACCCTGGACTTTTACAAGCGGCTGACCATCGGGACAGACCGGTGACAGGAGGGCCGCCGCTTATTCTCAGCTCTGGCAGTTTGCCAGAGCTTTTTTAATGCTCTCATTCCACACCCAGCGCCGCGATGGTGTCCCGCAACCGGACCCACTCCGCCCGCAGGCCGGACAGCCGTTCCCGGCCCGCATCCGTCAGCCGGTAGTACTTCCGCACCGGTCCGCCGGAAACCGCGCCCTCATAGCTCTCTGTGGCGCCCGCTTTGCATAAGTTCCGCAGAATGGCGTAAATTCCGCTCTCCTGGGTGTCCGGAAAGGCAGCGTGCAGCCGGTGTAAGAGCTCGTAGCCGTACTGGTCCTCCACTGACAGCAGCTGAAGCAGGCACAATTCCAGCAAATCCTTCTTCAGCATAGCGCCAACCCCGCGCCCACCAGGCCCGCAATCCCCAGCAGCACATTCCGTCCGCACCAGGGCCCTACCCAATCCACAGCGGAAGCAGAAACATCCATGGCGGTCAGAACCGCGTAAACCGATACGCACAGAAAGAGCGCCGTGAAGCTCACAATATACAGCGCCAGCCACCGGCGGTCCTCTGTCCGGCTCTTCACCAACCCAATTACACCGGCTAAGACTGAGAACACACCCAGAACACGGAGTGTAAAAATAGCAGCCGGACCGAGCGGAACAGGAATTTGCAGGGTTATGCCATGGTAAACGGCAAGTATATACCAAGCCAGCCAGAACATAAACGCAGCTGTCGCAGCCACAACCAGCAGAACAGCCAGCAGCGCCGTAAAAAGAGCCTTCGGCCTCCGCTCTCCCTTGACTCCCGCCGTCCGAAACCAGAAGTGAGACAGCAAAACCGCTCCCACAAAGAAAAGCGTGAAAAGTCCCGCTGGCCGCGCAAGACGCCACAGCCCCTCCATCCCCAACAGATACAGGACAGGCAGCAGCGTACAGGCCGCCAGCACCCCGAAGACCGCCAGCCACCGGAAGTAGGTCCGGTTCGTCCGCAGCAGCCGCGCCGCTTGATACGGCTTGCCCAGCGTCTCCACCAGCCGCCCTTCCTCGCTCCCCTCTACCAGCTCCCGGTAGTCCGAGAGCACTTCCCCCGCCTCCTCCGGCGGAAGCTGCCAGCGGACCGACCTCGCGAAACGCCGGAGATACCGTTCTTTTGTCATGGAAGTCTCCTCCTCTCACTATTGTGAAAAATACAGTAGTTACATTCAAAGTATAGCACCGGCAGACTGGACTGTCAAGCACGCCCTGACTTGCAACAAAAATTTTTTCTTGACAACAGGACTACAAGATGTTATCTTAATATAGAACTACAAAGTGTAGTCCTAGAAAGGAGGTGTTTCGCGTGATTGTTCAGGTCTCTGACTCGGAGCTGGAGCTGATGAAAATTGTATGGGCCAACGGCGGAACCGCCCTTTACGCTCACATCATGGAAGCGCTGGTCAAGGCGGGCCGCACCTGGCAGAAAAACACGGTCATCACCCTGCTGTCCCGGCTGGTGGACAAGGGGCTGCTGAAAACCAGCAAGCTGGGCCGGCGCAATGAGTACACTGCCCTGGTCTCCGAAGCCGACTATCAGGCCGCTCAGGCTCAAAGCCTGCTGGATAAGCTTTACGAGGGCAGCGCGAAAGGGCTGGTATCCACACTGATTCAACGGGAGCTCCTTTCCGCCGCGGATTATGAGGAGCTGAAAGCCTTTTGGGAGCGTGAAAAAAATGAATGTGCCCATTGAGCTGATGAAAGTCCTTCTGTCCCTCTCCCTTTCCGGTTCTCTGCTGATTCTGCTCCTGCTGCTGTGCAGGCCCCTCCTACGAAACCGGCTCAGCCGCCGGTGCCAATACTACCTCTGGCTGGTGGTCGTGGCCCGGCTCCTCCTCCCCTTCGCGCTGGAAACGAATCTGGTGGGGACCCTGCTGCCCTGGAACGGCTTGCCCACCGCTCCATCCGCTCCACCCGGAAACGCCCCGCCGGTGAGCGCCTCCGCTCCCCTGCCGGAGATGGACCCTTCCCCCAATATGTTCCAGCCAGAGCATGAGACAACAGCGCCGGTGCGCTCCCCCGTGCCAAGCACGCCGGAGCCAAACCGCTGGTTCTCTCCGGAACGGCTTGCCTTCGCAGTCTGGGCGCTGGGCGCGCTGGGCCTGTTTACCTGGAAGGTCACTGCTTATCAAAGCTTCCTCCGGCGGGTTCGGAAGGGCTGGAAAGAGGTTTCTGACCCGGCTTTGCTGGATCTGCTGGCCAGGCTGGGCGCGGAAGCCGGTGTGGACGCGCCTGTGGGGCTATATGTCCATCCGGCCCTCTTCTCGCCGGTTCTGCTGGGTGTTCTCAAGCCCCGCATTGTCCTGCCCGCCACTGACCTGCCGGAAGCCGAGCTGCGCTGCACCCTCCTCCACGAGCTGACCCATTACCGGCGCTCCGACATGCTTTACAAATGGCTGGTTCAAGCCGTCCTCTGCGTCCACTGGTTCAATCCCCTGGTCCACTGGATGGCCGGGGAAATCAACCGGGCCTGTGAGCTCGCCTGCGACGAGGCGGTCATCCGCTCCCTGGACGTACAGGGACGGCGGGACTACGGGGACACCCTCCTCCACGCCATGGAGGCCGGAGGCGGTTATCGCGGTTCCGCCCTTCCCCTCTACCACAGCAAAAGTCAACTGAAAGAAAGGCTAGGCGCAATTATGAAAGTTCACACCCCTACCCCATTGACCGCAATCAGTTCCCTGGCCGCGGTTTTGCTTCTGGTCATCTGCGCCGCGGCGGCCGGCGCGTATGTCGCGCCGGACAGCCCGGCACCGGGCCGGGCCGAGGCTCAAATTGTGGAGGAAAGCGGCGTCTACTACCTCTTTGTAAACGGCGCGGATGAGTCAGACAGACCCAGCGGCGGCATGGCTGACGGCGTAGTCAAGTTTGTTCTGGTCAGACCTGACAGCTACGCCACATTGAGCGGCTTTGACAGCACGGACGGCCTGGCAGACCAGGTGGCGGAACAGTGCAGGCTGATGACTGCACAAGGGACCATTTCACAGGAAGAGGCCGAGTTGGTCATCGGTCTGGCCCATCAGCTCCAGACAGACAGCAGCGCAGTGCCTGACTCTGTCAAAGGGGACCCCCTTTATGAGCACTTCTACACCCAGAATACTTATTATCAGGGGGATTTCATCTTTGAATTGGGCTGGAATGTGCGGGAGAGCTCTAAGGATTCCTACGAGGGCGTGGCGCTCACCCTGCCGGACGGCACTGAGCTGACCGTCCTGTACAATAGCGATTGCTGGACCTGGATGCGGAACCAGGAAGCGCGGGACGCGCTGACCGGCCTGCTGGCCCAGCTTCGGACAGAACAAAGCGATTTTCCGCCTGTCCGGCCTCTTGTGGTCAGCGTTGTGCCTGCAAACGGAAAAACGCCGGAGGAGCTGGCGAGGCAGTACGCTGAGGCGGGGAACATGCCGAGGTTTACCGCGGCCTTCTCCAAGCTGGACGAGAACGGGCAGCAGAGCTGGCTGGACCGCTTCTATAACCATGGGCAGGCCGCTTACTTTGCCGCCAGTCTGGCCCGGCTGCCGGAAGGCAGTCCGCTGATTGCCGAATACCTGGAGAACGCCTGCAACGACGGACAGACAGCGCTGTTTTCCATTTGTCTGGAAGAACTGACGGACCGGGATGAGAACAGCCCCCTTCTGGACCGCTACGCGGAGCAGACCTACGCCAGCGGAGAGATCGCCCTGTTCACCATTTTGAGCGAGTACATGAGCCAGGAAGCGCTGGAACGCTGGCTGGGCCGGGCCGAGGCGGACGGGCGGAGCAATTTCCGGGCGGCGCTGTCTGACAAGACCGGCAAGGATGAGTGGCTGGACGCCTGGAAGGCAGCGGAGTACGCGGAGCGTGTGGAGGAATACCGGGCCCATGGCATCATCCTGGGCACCATCCTGACCAATGACACCTATTTCTATCAGGGCCAGCGGGTCCGGGTGTTTCTGGACTCCAGGCCGGACAGCTCCCTTGTCACCCTGGATTACGACGCTCAGGGCACAGTGGATGTGCGGGTCGTTCGGGATGAAGATGAGAACATCGCTTCCGTGGAGCTTATGACAGCCGCCGAGGCGAAGGAGATCATTCGGGAGCTGACAGAGGACGACTGGGATGATGATTGGGAGGATGATGTTTGGGACTGGCTGGACAGCGATCCCATTGACGGTGACGAGCATGTGGTTTACGCCCAATATGACCGTATTCCAGCCGGAGAATACGTCTGGCTTGGAACCTTCTACATGGAAGAGGGCGATCAGGTCCGCTATCACGTCACGGCAGAGTCCGGGCAGAGAATGGAGGCCGGCTTTGCCAGGCCAGGGGAGGGCAATCCTGATGTGAGATATTATTCCGTAACATCAGGGCTTGAGATTAACACCGGCGCTTTAACCTGGAGAAGTCCGGCGGAGTCCGGAGAATACCGGCTCTTCCTCCACGCCGTGGACGGCAATTTGACCGGCGTGGACGGCTATATCGTCGTCACCAAAGCGAAAATTTAGACGGGGCTTCAAATATCCCCAGGGCGGAAGGACCAGTTGGTTCTTCCGCCCTGCTTTTTCTGCCCTTCCGGAAAAGAAACGGATGACAGCGGGGCCGGAACGTGCTATGATAGATGTGTTTCACCCAAGGACAGGAGGACATCTTATGAAGCTGACCACATTATGCTATCTGGAACGGGAAGGGCAGTACCTCATGCTGCACCGGGTCTCCAAGAAAAATGATGTAAACAAAGATAAATGGATTGGCGTGGGCGGCAAGTTCGAGCGGGGCGAGACGCCGGAGGAATGCCTCCTGCGGGAGGTCCGGGAGGAGACCGGCCTCACCCTGCTGGGATACCGGTTCCGGGGCCTGCTCACCTTTCTCTACAATGAGGACGATCCGGAATACATTTTCCTGTACACCTCCAACCAGTTTGAGGGCGAATTGCGTGACTGCGACGAGGGCGTGCTGGAATGGGTGGACCAGGACCGGCTGGAATCCCTCAACCTCTGGGAGGGGGATAAAATCATGTTCCGGCTCCTCCGGGAGCGGGAGGACTACTTTTCCCTCAAGCTCCGGTATCAGGGGGATACGCTCCTGGGCGCGGAGGTGTTTCCCTGAGGGCACCGTACCCCTTGATAACCGCCGCAGTACGCCAGTTTAAAGTTCTTTGCTAAGCTTTCTTTCAAGAAAGCGTAAGGAGGCACTTCTATGCAGACTTCGACGCGGGCCGGACGCTGGGGCCGGCTGTGGCGGCTCATCAAGGGCCGGCGCCGCTACTTCTTTCTCACCATTGCCGCCACCTTCCTGGCCGCGCTGTTCGCCTACCTCAGCCCCCTCGTGATCAGCTTTACCGTGGACTGCATCGTGGGCGGCAAGGCTATGAACCTCCCCCGCTGGCTTCAAGACGGGATTGACAGCCTGGGCGGACGGGCGTTTCTCGCCGCAAACCTGTGGCTGCCCGCCCTGGCCGTGCTGGCCGCTCAGGGCCTGAACGGCCTGTGCGCCTACCTCCGGGGCCGGTGGTCCGCCCTGGGCGGCGAGGGGATGGCCAAGGCCCTGCGGGACGCCCTTTACCAACGGCTCGTTCGGGCCCCCTACGCCTGGCACAAGGCCGCCAGCACCGGCGACCTGGTTCAGCGGTGCACCTCCGACGTGGAAACCGTCCGGCGCTTTATGCAGATGCAGCTGATGGAGGTGGCCCGCACCATTTTGATGGCCCTGGTGGCAATCAGCATCATGCTGCCCATCGACCCCACGTTGACCCTGGTGGCCTGCTCCCTGCTGCCCCTTTTGATCGTGTTCTCCTTCTTCTACTCCATTGGCGTTCAAAAGCAATTCCTGCTCGTAGACGAGGCCGAGGGCGCGCTGACCACCGCCTTACAGGAAAATTTGACCGGCATGCGGGTGGTTCGGGCCTTCGCCCGGCAGAGCCAGGAGCTGGACAAGTTTACCCGCCTCAACCGGGACTACCGGGGCAAGGCGCTGCGGCTCAACAACCTGATGGGCGTCTACTGGGGCGCCTCCGATATGCTGGGCTACCTCCAAATCGCACTGGTTATGCTCTCCGGTATCTATTTCGCCGTGCAGGGCAAGCTTAGCTTGGGTACCGTTATGCTCTTTTTCACCTACTCCAGTATGCTTACCTTCCCCATGCGGCAGCTGGGCCGTATCCTGGCCGACCTGGTGAAGGCCGACGTTTCCCTCAAGCGGCTGGACGAGATCCTCACCGCCCCGCAGGAAGAGGAACCAGGCCAGGCCCTCACACCCCCGATTCAGGGCGGCATCTCCTTTGAGCGCGTCTCCTTCGCCTACCCCGACGGCGGCGAGGTCCTCCACGATGTGGACTTCTCCGTCGCGCCCGGCCAGACCGTGGGCATCCTGGGCAGCACCGGCAGCGGAAAAAGCACCCTCGTCCACCTCCTTCAGCGGCTCTACGAGCCCACTCAGGGCCGGGTCCTCATCGACGGCGTGGACACCGCTGACATCCGGCGGGACTGGCTCCGCTGTCATGTGGGCATCGTCCTCCAGGAGCCCTTCCTCTTCAGCCGCACCATCGGCGAAAACATCGCCCTGGGCGACCCCTCCGCCAGCCAGGAGGAACAGTTCGACGCTGCCCGCGCCGCCTGCGTTCACGATGTCATCGAAAGCTTCGGCGAGGGCTACGACACCATGGTGGGCGAGCGGGGCGTCACCCTTTCCGGCGGTCAGAAGCAGCGGGTGGCTATCGCCCGCATGCTGGTGCAGAAAACGCCCATCTGTATCTTTGACGACTCCCTCAGCGCCGTGGACGCGGAGACCGACGCCGCCATTCGGGAGGCCCTGGCCAAGCGGGACACCGGCACAACCCTGCTCATCAGTCACCGGGTTTCCACCCTGCGGGGCGCGGACCTCATTCTCGTGCTGGAAAACGGCCGGATTGTCCAGCGGGGCCTCCACGCGGAGCTGGCCGCTCAGGAGGGGCTTTACCGGCGGGTCTGCGCCATTCAGGGTGAGCTGGACGAGGCCCCGAAAGGAGGGGATGCCCTGTGATGAAAGAAGAGATCCGTCACGCGGACCATGACAAAATCGACCTCAGAGTCTGGAAGCGCCTCGCCGCCTACGGCATGCAGTACAAAGGCCGGGTCCTCCGCACCATCCTGGTCCTGCTGGTGGTGTCAGGCGTGGATCTGGCCTACCCCCTGCTCACCCGCTTCGCGATCAACCATTTCATTGTGGGAGAAACCACCCAGGGACTGGAGCGCTTCGGCCTGCTCTATCTGGCGCTGGTGGTTGTGCAGGGCCTGTGCGTGGTCCTCTTCGTCCGGGGGGCCGGACGGCTGGAAATGGATATCTGCTACGACATCCGGCAGGACGCCTTCGCCCATTTGCAGCAGCTCTCCTTTAGTTACTACGACACCACCAGCGTGGGCTGGCTCATGGCCCGGCTGGGCAGCGACGTGTCCCGCCTCTCCGAAATGATCGCCTGGAGCATCGTGGATGTGATGTGGGCCCTCACCTTCGCCGCAGGCGTCATCGTGGTGCTGCTGGCCATGAACTGGCAGCTGGGCCTTCTGGTACTGGCCATCACCCCCGTGCTGGCAGCGCTGTGCATCTACTTCCAGCGCCGCATCCTGCGGCAGCAGCGGATTGTCCGCAAGGCGAACAGCCGCATCACCAGCGCCTTCAACGAGGGCGTCATGGGGGCAGTCACCAATAAAACCCTGGCCAGGGAGGACGCCGCTCAGGGAGAATTCGAGTCCGTCACCGGCGAGCTCCGCACGGCCGCCGTTCGGGCGGCAGTCCTCAGCGCCCTCTTCATGCCCTTGGTGGTCAACCTGGGGGCCATCGCCACCGCGCTGGCCCTCTGGCGGGGCGGCGGGTTGGTCTTCGCCGGAGTCATCGACGTGGGCACCCTGGCCGCCTTCCTCAGCTACACCACCCAGCTCTTTGACCCGATTCAGTCCCTGGCCCGGATTCTGGCCGAGATGCAGGCGGCTCAGGCCAGCGCGGAACGGGTCATCGACCTGCTGGACACCCCCTCCGACGTGCAGGACAGCCCGGAAATCGTCGCCCGCTATGGCGGCCTCTTCCACGGCAAAAAAGAAAACTGGCCCAAAATTCAGGGCAGAGTGGACTTCAAGGACGTGACCTTTCGCTACAAAACCGGGGAAACCGTGCTGGAACACTTCAATCTCACCGTGGAGCCAGGTCAGAATGTGGCCCTGGTGGGCGAGACCGGCGCGGGCAAGACCACCATCGTCAATCTGGTTTGCCGCTTCTACGAGCCGTCAGAGGGCGAGGTCTGCATCGACGGAGTGGACAGCCGGAAGCGAAGCCAGCTCTGGCTTCAGTCCAGCCTGGGTTATGTGCTCCAATCCCCCCACCTCTTTTCCGGAACCGTGGCGGAAAACCTCCGCTTCGCCAAGCCGGAGGCCACTGACGAGGAGATCCGCCAGGCCGCCCGGCTGGTCCACGCCGAGGACTTCATCCTGAGCCTGCCGGGCGGCTACGGCGCTCAGGTGGGCGAGGGCGGCGGCAAGCTGTCCACCGGTCAAAAGCAGCTCCTCAGCCTGGCCAGGGTGCTGCTGGCAGACCCCCGAATCTTTGTGCTGGACGAGGCCACCTCCAGCATCGACACCGAAACAGAGGCCCTCATTCAGGACGCCATTCAGACCGTGCTGGCCGGACGAACCAGCTTCGTGGTGGCCCACCGGCTGAGCACCATCCGGTCCGCTGACCGGATCCTCGTCATCCACAACGGACAGATCCGGGAGAGCGGCACCCACGAGGAACTGATGGCCCTGGGGGGAGAATATTACAGCCTGTACACCCACCAGTACCGCCGGGAGGCCACCCAGACCGCCCTTGAGTAAAGCGCTGCCCCCCAAGGGACACATTCCCTTGGGGGCGCGCTTTGTCCGTTTGCAAACAAACTGTGAATGAGAACGGGCTGGCAGGCAAACTTTGCAAACAAATTGTGAATCCTGTCTCGAGAAGCGTTGACAATCCCCGCAGGAAAGGCTATAATCCCCTAACAGTATTAGGGAACTGCCGGTTCCCCGCAAAGCGAGGGTGTCTGCCATGGAATATGATATGCTGACGCAGGACGTGTTTCACAATCTGGCTCTGTTCTTCCGCACCACCACTCAGCGCCAGCTTACACAAATTTCTCACGGGGAGTTTTTCGTCCTGAATTTTCTGCTGGAGCATGAGGGTCAGGCGCTGCCCGGCACCATGAGCCGGGCTATGGACGTCTCCTCTGCCCGGACCGCTGCTGTGCTCAACAGCCTGGAACGGAAAGGGGATATCCTCCGGATACCCGACCAGGCCGACCATCGCCGGATTCAGGTGCGGCTGACAGAGGCGGGAAAGCACCGTGTGGTGCAGGTCCACCAAAGTACCCAGGAGGGCCTGAAGGACCTTCTGATAAAGCTGGGGGATGAGGACGCCGCAGAATTCCTCCGCCTGCTCAAACGACTGGTGGCGCTGGCTCAGGCCCAGGACGCGGGGGGGTGAGCGGCCCGGTGAGGTCATCGGGCCCTGCATCTGTGCACGACCGGCAGGCGAGTTTAAAGTTCTTTTTGCTTCTTTTTCTTTCAAGAAAAAGAAGAGAAAATAAAGAGATCCCTGGAAAGGAGCACTATGCTGAACATTTTTCGCTACTTGAAACGGTCCTGGCGGGCTGTGGCCGCGGTTCTGGCGCTGCTGGTTCTTCAGGCCAGCTGTGACCTCACCCTGCCTCAGTACACCTCGGACCTGGTGGATGTGGGCATCCAGCAAAGCGGCGTCGCTCACGCGGCGCCCGAGGAGATGCGGGCCTCCACCTACGACGATTTGATGGTCTTCCTCACCAAGGAGGCCCAGGCCGAGGTCTCCCAGGCCTACGCCCGGACAGAATCCGGCACTTACACCCTATCAAGTCAGGGCCGGAAGGACTGGGCGCGGCTGGACGAGCTGCTGAGCATGCCGCTGATCGTCCTGTCCCAGGTGGAGGGCTCCGCCGAAACAGACATGGCCTCCGTCCACGCCATGCTGGACGCCGGCCTCCTCACCCATGAACAGCTGCTGGGCTACCTCGCCGCCGCCCAATCTCAGATGGCCGGGATGACCGGCTCCATGCTCCAGCAGCGGGCCATTCAGCGCACCCAGGCCGAATACACCGCCCTGGGCCGGGATCTGGGCGAGATGCAGGTCCAATACCTGCTGTCCACCGGCGCGAAAATGCTGGGCATCACCCTGGTCATGGTGGCCGCCTCCGTTCTGGTGGGCCTGCTGGCCTCCCGGGTCTCCGCCCGGGTGGGCATGGAGCTGCGGGGGCAGCTCTTCCAGCGGGTGGTCTCCTTCGGCAGCGAGGAGATGGACCGGTTCTCCACCGCCTCCCTCATCACCCGATCCACCAACGACATTCAGCAAATCCAGATGGTGGTGGTCATGTTGCTGCGGATCGTGCTCTACGCACCTATCCTGGGCATCGGCGGCGTGTTCCGGGTCACCCGGACCAACACCGGCATGGCCTGGATTATCGGCGTGGCCGTGGGCGCGATTCTCCTGCTGGTGGCCTTCCTCATGGTCGTGGCTATGCCCAAGTTCAAGAAAATGCAGATCCTCATCGACCGGCTCAACCTGGTCAGCCGGGAAATCCTCACCGGCCTGCCCGTCATTCGGGCCTTCAGCCGGGAATCCCATGAGGAGGAACGCTTCGATCAGGCCAACCGGGACCTGATGCGGACACAGCTGTTCACCAACCGGGCCATGACCTTCATGATGCCCATGATGATGCTCATCATGAACGCCATTACCGTGGCCATTGTCTGGTTCGGCGGCCACGGCGTGGACGCCGGAACCATGCAGGTGGGCGATATGATGGCCTTCATCACCTACACCATGCAGATTGTCATGTCCTTCCTCATGATTTCCATGGTCTCCATCATGCTGCCCCGGGCCGGCGTCTCCGCCGGCCGCATCAACGAGGTGCTCCATACCGAGCCCGCGATCCGGGACCGGGCGCGCACCAAGGACGGCCAGCACACCGAATGGAAGGGCGAAATCACCTTCGACAACGTTTCCTTCCGCTATCCTGACGCTGACGCCGACGTGCTGGAGCACATCTCCTTCACCGCCAAGCCCGGTCAGACCACCGCCATTATCGGCTCCACCGGCAGCGGAAAATCCACCCTCATCAACCTGATTCCCCGGTTCTTTGACGTGAGCTACGGGAAAATCACCCTGGACGGGGTGGATATCCGGGATTTGTCCCTCCACAAGCTCCATGAGCTGCTGGGCTATGTGCCCCAGAAGGGCGTGCTGTTCTCCGGGAGCATCGAATCCAACCTGAAATTCGGCGGCGAACACATCACCGATCAGGACATCGCTCAGGCGGCGGACATCGCCCAGGCCACAGAGTTCATTCAAAGCAAGCCCGAGGGCTATCAGACGCCCATCGCCCAGGGCGGCACCAACGTGTCCGGCGGTCAGAAGCAGCGGCTTTCCATCGCCCGGGCCATTGCCAAGCACCCCAAGGTATTCCTCTTTGACGACTCCTTCTCCGCCCTGGACTACAAGACCGACGCTGCCCTCCGGCGGGCCCTGGGAGAGCAGATCAAGGACGCCACAACGATTATCGTGGCCCAGCGCATCTCCACCATCCTCCATGCCGGGCAGATCATCGTGCTGGACGAGGGCACGGTGGCGGGCATCGGGACTCATGAGGAATTGATGAAGACCTGTGCCACCTATCAGGAAATTGCGCGTTCCCAGCTCTCGGAGCGCGAGTTGGGAGGGATTGCACAATGAGCGAGACAAGACGCCCCATGCACAGGCATGGGCCCGGCATGGTACCCGGTGAGAAGGCCAAGGACTTTCGGGGGACCATCGGAAAGCTGCTGGCCTACATGGGAAACTTCAAATTCGCCCTGCTGGGCGTGATCCTCTTCGCCACCGGCAGCACCGTGTTCAACGTCATCGGGCCAAAAATCCTGGGCCGGGCCACCACCGAGCTGTTCAACGGCCTGGTGGCCAAGGTCACGGGAACCGGCTCCATCAACTTTGAGAAAATTGGCGTGATTCTCCTGCTGCTGCTGGGTCTGTACAGCGTCAGCGCCCTCTTCTCCTTTGTCCAGGGCTGGCTGATGTCCGGCATCTCCCAAAAGCTGTGCTACCGGCTCCGCCGGGATATTTCCCAGAAAATCAACCGCATGCCCATGAAGTATTTTGAGTCCCGTACCGTGGGCGAGGTGCTCTCCCGGGTCACCAACGACGTGGATACCTTGGGTCAGAGCCTCAATCAGAGCGTCACCCAGCTCATCACCTCCGTGGCCACCCTGGCCGGCGTGGTCATCATGATGCTGTCCATCAGCCCCCTGCTCACCGGCATCACCGTGGTGATCCTGCCAGTCTCCCTGCTGATGATTTTTGCGGTGGTCAAAAGCTCTCAGAAGTATTTCAAGGCCCAGCAGACCTATCTGGGCAACATCAACGGACAGGTGGAGGAGGTCTACTCCGGACACAACGTGGTCCGTGCTTTCAACCGGGAGGAGGCCGTCCTCCAGGAGTTCCAGGCCACCAATGAAAAGCTCTATCAGTCCGCGTGGAAGTCCCAGTTCTTCTCCGGCCTGATGCAGCCCATCATGAGCTTTGTGGGCAATCTGGGCTATGTGGCCGTGGCCGTGGTGGGCGCAGTCCTCGCCGCCAACGGGACCATTCAGGTCGGCGATATTCAGTCCTTTATTCAGTACGTCCGCAGCTTCACCCAGCCTATCACTCAGATGGCCCAGGTGTCCAACATGCTTCAGTCCATGGCCGCCGCCGCCGAGCGGGTGTTCGAGTTTTTGGCTGGGGAAGAGGAGGACATGATTGTGGAGCACCCCGCCTCCATTCAGGATATCAAGGGCGGTGTGGAGTTCGACCATGTGAAATTCGGCTACAATCCGGAAAAAATCATTGTCAACGACTTCTCCGCTCAGGTGAAGCCGGGCCAGATGGTGGCCATTGTAGGCCCCACCGGCGCGGGCAAGACCACCATGGTCAAGCTGCTCATGCGGTTCTACGACGTGAACAGCGGGGCCATTCGGGTGGACGGACACAACGTTCAGGACTTCAACCGCAGCGAGCTGCGGGAGGCCTTCGGCATGGTGCTCCAGGACACCTGGCTGTTCAAGGGCACCATTATGGAGAACATCCGCTATGGACGGCTGGACGCCACAGACGAAGAGGTCATCGCCGCCGCTAAAGCCGCCCACGTCCACCACTTCATTCAGACCCTGCCCGGCGGCTATCAGATGGAGCTGAACGAGGACGCCACCAACATCTCTCAGGGACAGAAACAGCTGCTCACCATCGCACGGGCGATTCTGGCGGACAACCGGATTCTGATTCTGGATGAGGCCACCTCCAGCGTGGACACCCGGACCGAACACCTGATTCAAAAGGCCATGAACAACCTCATGAAGGGCCGGACCAGCTTCGTCATTGCCCACCGGCTGTCCACCATCAAGGACGCGGACCTGATTCTGGTCATGAAGGACGGCGATATCATCGAGCAGGGCAATCATCAGGAGCTGCTGGAGCGCAACGGCTTCTACGCCAGCCTTTACAACAGTCAGTTCGAGGATGTCTCCGCGTGAGGGAAACTCTCTATCGGACAAAAACGCTGAAAGCTCCGCAAAAACTGCGGAGCTTTTCAGCATACCATGATATCTAGGGAACCACTGATTTCATCCACGCGCACGTCTTGACGGCAAACGTTCCGCCTGGACTTCGTGAAAAAGTTTGAAATCCGACAGGATTCCTGCACTTTTTGTCACTCGTCAGACAAAAATTTCGCTCGCCAATCCGCACACGCCGATTCAATCAGCGGTTCCCTAGCTATGATACGATAGAAAAAGGAGACACAATCCTGGACAATATCAGGAACTGCGGGAGGAAATCAAAGCGTATATTCCGCAAAAACGGCGCGATCCAAAGGCGCGGGAAGTGCAAATCGAAAGAGCGGAAAATAAAGGCTATAAGGAAATGCGATAAGCCCAGGATCTGCTTCAGACATTTGTTACTCTGTAACTTTTACAATTGGCGGAATTTATGCTATACTGCCTTGGTAATATTGTTTTGCCCGTCCGCAGGGCTGGGCCATCATGCCGGATAGACCAGACAGCTCCGGCGGCAGAAAGAGAGGATTCGGATGAAACAAAAGAACTTGCTGATAGCGGTGCTGCTGGCTGTGCTGCTGGTTGGCTGTGCAGGAATCCCTGGCGGGCAGCCAGCAGAAACGCCAGCTCCCACAACCACCCCCGCCCCAATCCCCACACCGGAACACACACCGGAACACACGCCGGAACACACGCCCAATCCCGAGCCTGTGCCGGAACCTGTACCTGAGCCAGAACTGGAATATGAGCTCTATTACGGTGAGGTTCCTCACATCTTCACCCACTGCCTGATTGCCTACCCAGAGTACAAGGATGGCAGCGGGAAAATGCGCTATGACAGTGACTGCATCAACGTCACGGAGTTTAAAAACCTGCTCAACGAGCTGTATGCCAATGGCTATTCTTTGGTGGACATCTACGACATCTACCAGGCGGATGCAGGCGGCCGGCTGACCATGAAGGACGCGGTAGAGGTCCCTGTGGGCCGCAAGCCTTTGGTATTTTCCATCGACGATGTGGTTTACGACTACGACAAACGGGGCAACGGCATGGTGGACCTGCTGACCCTGGATGAAGACAGGAATCTGGTCTCCGGCACCTATCTGCCGGACGGCTCCCTTGACTACTCCTACGACCGGGAGGTGTTCCCGATTTTGGAATCCTTCATCGCGGAGCATCCAGATTTTTCTTCGCACGGCGCCCGAGTCACCCTCTGCATGACCGGCTTTGCAGGGGTATTTGGCTTCCGCACCGAGGCCAGCGACCGCCCGGGGGACCGTCAGGCAGAGATCGTGCAGGCCACCGCCGTGGCCGGCAGGCTCAAGGAGCTGGGCTATTCCTTCGCCAGCCACAGCTATGGGCATTTTAATCATGAAAAACACTCGGAGGCCAGCCTGCGCCAGGACCTCCAGGCTTTCGAGGATGAGGTCGTCCCCATCATCGGTCCCGTCTCGGTCTATGTCTATCCATATGGAAAGCCGCTGATACCCGGCGACAGCCGGTATACCGCCATGCAGGAGTATGGCTTTGACCTGTTCTGCTCGGTATCTCATTTCTTCTTCAGCCGCAATTACGACAGCGGTGACACCTTGTATATGACACGGGTGGCTATTGACGGGTACTCTCTGCGGGAATACCGCCAGGTTCTCCTGCCCCTTTTCGACACCGAAAAGGTCATCGACTGGCCTAACCGGCCAGGCTAAATGTCTCTGCCAAGGGACCCGGCGTATTAAGCGCCTATCTCAAACTGATTCACACGCATCTTGCTTGCATAGTTTGCGCCATGCTTCCCCAAAATCCCCGGCAATCCACAAAGGATTGCCGGGGATTTTGGCTTCCCTTGACGAAAAATCTGACGGCGCAATCTGTGCACGCCGAATTCTGGGATAGGCTCTAAAAACACCGAAAGGGCTTGCGCCTGCTATGCACAGGATAAGGTAGAATAAGTTTCGCAAAAACAAATAGAGGCAAAGTTTGCAGCTCTCTGGTAGAACGAAGTTACCACACGCCATTCTGAAAGGAAACTGCAAACCATGTCTGAGAAGATTGTGCAGCTAAATGTACCTGGCTGGGCGGATTTAAAAAATTGAAAATGTCAAGGGTTAAATGCAGAAAAATCCAAAATACTTTTTTGTGCATTATTCACAAAAGCAATTCTACCCCCTCAATACCGGCCTGCTGGGCAAGCTCCAGCAATACCCGTCCGGCACACCTCCCATCCAGGATGC
>JAAWCD010000085.1 GCA_022793095.1 Oscillospiraceae bacterium
AAGATCGAGGAGGCCAAGCGCCGGGACCACCGCCGGCTGGGCAAGGAGCTGGGCCTCTTCATGCTCCGGGACGAGGGCCCCGGCTTCCCCTTCTTCCTGCCCAAGGGAATGACGCTGAAAAACACCCTGCTGGACTACTGGCGGCAGGTCCATAAGAAGTACGGCTATGTGGAAATCTCCACGCCGATTATGCTCAACCGCCAGCTGTGGGAGCGCTCCGGCCATTGGGGCCACTATAAGAACAACATGTACACCACGGTCATTGACGAGGTGGACTTTGCCGTCAAACCTATGAACTGCCCCGGCGGCATGCTGGTTTACGCCAGCGAACCCCACTCCTACAAGGAGCTGCCCCTGCGGGTGGGTGAAATCGGCCTGGTCCACCGCCATGAGCTGTCCGGCGCCCTTCACGGCCTGTTCCGGGTGCGCTGCTTCAACCAGGACGACGCCCATGTGTTCATGACCCGGGAGCAGATGCAGGACGTGATTCAGGAGACCGTCCGCCTCTTTGACGAGGTTTACTCCACCTTCGGCCTGAGCTATACCATCGAGCTGTCCACCATGCCTGAAGACCACATCGGCACCGTGGAGGAGTGGGAGCGCAATCAGGACATTCTGAAAGCCGCTATCACGGACATGGGCAAGGAGTTTGCCGTCAACGAGGGGGACGGGGCTTTCTACGGCCCCAAGCTGGACTTCCACCTGTCCGACTCCCTGGGACGGACCTGGCAGTGCGGCACCATTCAGCTGGACAGCCAGCTGCCCGAGCGGTTTGAGCTGGAGTACACCGGCGAGGACGGCCCGAAGCACCGCCCTGTCATGATTCACCGGGTGGTTCTGGGCTCCATCGAGCGGTTCATCGGCGTCATCACCGAGCACTTCGCCGGCGCCTTCCCGGCCTGGCTGGCTCCGGTCCAGGTGAAGCTTCTGCCCGTCACCGACCGGGCGGCGGACTACGCGGACAGCGTGGCCAAGGCTCTGGACGGCCAGGGCTTCCGGGTGGAGGTGGACCACCGCAGCGAGAAGATCGGCAAGAAGATCCGCGAGGCTCAGCTGGAGAAGATTCCCTATATGCTGGTGGTGGGCGACCGGGACATGGAGAATGAGACGGTTTCAGTCCGGCACCGCACCGGCGAGGATATGGGAGCCATGTCCCTGGACGCCTTCGCCGCGCTGCTGGGCGAAGAGGTCAAGTCCAGAACCATCAAATAACGTGAAACAGGCTGCGCCCCCTCCTGCTTAAGGCTGGAGGGGGCGCTTTTGTCCTGTTCACCAAGGTTCCGCTTCTTTCATAAGATGGAGGGATGCAGACCGGCTCAGACGGTATGCCGGAAGATTTTAAGCAGGCCCTCAGAACCTGTTCAGCATCTCCCGGCGCACTTTGAGATACGAAACAGGCTCTAAGGAGGAAGCACGATGAAAACGGAACAATTGAATTTGGAATTCCGCCCGGACATCTGGAAAAAAACCTACTGCTGGGACGAGGAGCCGGTGCTTTCCTGCTCTCTGGCCCTGCCCGTATTCAGCAAAGCCGCAAACCGCGCCGGACAGCGGATTGCGCGGTATTACATACACCTGGGCCAATGGCTCCGCTCTGGCTGGGAACATCAGGTGTTTCCAGCTGCCTGCGCGGCCCTTCAGGCCGCGCGGGACGCCTCGCTGCCCTTCCAGCCCTACGAGGAGACGGTGGCCTTTCAGGTCACGAAAAACAGTGGCGGACTGTTCAGCCTTTATTGGGATTCCTATTGGTACACCGGCGGGGCCCACGGCATGACCGCCCGCTGGGGGGACGTGTGGAGCCTGAAAACCGGCTGCCCCATGACCATGAGGGAGTTTTTCCCACCCCGCACGGACCTGAAAAAGCGCCTGCCGGAGCTGGCCGCCCGGCAGGCTGGGGAAGCCATTGCCGCCGGAACCTCCTGGTATTATGAGGACTACCCGGAGCGGCTCCGCGCAGAGTTCGACCTCAAGCGGTTCTATTTGACGGAGGAGGCCCTGAGCTTCTTTTATCCCCTCTATGCCGCGGCGCCCTACGCGGAGGGAATTCCAACCTTCACCGTCCCGATGAAGGAGGGGCGGGCCCTTCTGCCCTGACCTGCCGCGCCAGCATTTCGCCAGAATTTGTACCAGGATGGCCCCTTGATTTTTTGCACTTTATTGGAGCGGTTCCCTTGCAAGGGAGCTGCCGGTGGAGTAAAATAAAAACGTTCATAGCGGCAGACGCTATATTGCGCGCGGGATAGGGCAAAATTGCAAAACCCCGTGCCGGAAGGAGCTAATTTGGTAAAAGCAATCGTAGGCGCGAACTGGGGCGACGAGGGAAAGGGAAAGATTACCGACCTCTTCGCGGAAGAATCTGATGTGGTGGTCCGCTTTCAGGGCGGGGCAAACGCTGGTCACACAATTATTGGAGACTATGGGAAATTTGCCCTCCACCTGCTGCCCTCCGGGGTGTTTTACCCCCACACCACCAACATCATCGGCAACGGCGTGGCGTTCCACGTCCCATCCTTTTTGAAAGAGCTGAAGATGCTGGAAGAGGGCGGCGTGCCCGCGCCCCGCCTGATGGTCTCCGAGCGCACCCAGCTGCTGATGCCCTACCACGTCCTGCTGGACGGCTGTGAGGAGGAGCGGCTGGCAGGCCGGGCCTTTGGCTCGACCCACTCGGGCATCGCGCCCTTCTACTCTGACAAGTACGCCAAGAGCGGAATTCAGGTGGCGGATCTGTACAACGAAACCCGGCTGATGGAGCGGCTTACCGCGGTCTGTGAAGTGAAAAACGTCCTGCTGGAGCACTTGTACCACAAGCCGCCGCTGGACCCCAAGGCCCTCTTTGAGGAGTTGATGGGCTGCCGGGACGCCATTACCCCCTATGTGGGGGACACGGCGGCCTTCCTGCGCGACGCGCTGGCCCAGGGAAAGAAGGTCCTGCTGGAGGGACAGCTTGGTTCTATGAAGGACCCGGACTTCGGCATTTACCCCTTCACCACCTCGTCCCACACCGTGGCCGGATTCGGGGCCGTGGGCGCGGGGGTGCCGCCCACCCAGATCAAGGACATTGTGGCGGTCACAAAGGCATACTCCTCCGCTGTGGGCGCGGGGGCCTTTGTCAGTGAGCTGTTTGGCGAGGAGGCGGAGACGATGCGCCGCCGGGGCGGCGACGCGGGTGAGTACGGCGCGACCACCGGCCGGCCCCGCCGGGTGGGCTGGTTTGACGCGGTGGCCACCCGGTACGGCTGTCAGGTGCAGGGCGCGACAGAGGCGGTGCTCACCGCCATTGACTGCCTGGGCTATCTGGACGAGCTGAAGGTCTGCGTGGGCTACGAGATTGACGGCGAGGTGACAGACGCCTTCCCGGTGCCGGCCCGGCTGGACCGGGCCAAGCCGGTGTACGAGACCCTGCCGGGCTGGAAATGCGACCTGCGGGGCATCACGGAGTACAGCGCCCTGCCCCAGGCGGCGAAGGACTACGTGAGCTTTATTGAGGAGCGGATCGGCTGTCCCATCTCGATTGTGTCCACCGGTCCGAAGCGCCATGAAATCGCTTACCGCCGGTAAGCATGCGGACTGCCGGGACGTTGGTTTCCCGCAATTTGCTGCATTTTGACATCCTTTTTTTCTCAGTCTAAAAGAAGAGGGACCGTTTATACTATCAACGGAATTCGGACGATCCAACTTTTCAGACAATGGGAGGATGCAAGATGAAAAAGGTGGCAGTCATGTTCGCGCTGGTCCTTGCCCTGTCGCTGGCCGGCTGTACCAACAATAACACAACCCCCACCACAACCCCGACCACCAATCCCACAACCAGCCCCACCACGCCGGGCAACGAACGGTCCATGGCCAACGGCGGCGCTGTGGGCCGGGCCGGTGACTACGTGGGCGGCGTGGGTGTCAACCGCGCGGGCGACGCGGTAGGCGACGTGGTTCACGGCGCGGGCGACGCGGTGGGCGACGTGGTTCACGGCGCGGGCGACGCGGTGGGCGACGTGGCCCGAGGCGTGGGCGACGCGGTGGGCGACGCGGCCCGTGGCCTGGGCAACGCGGCTCAGGACGTGGGCAGCGGCGTATCCCGCGCGGTGCGGTAAGGAACAATTCCCGTGTGAAGGAGAAAGGCGGCGTCCTGGAGACGCCGCCTTTCTCCTTGTCGAAAAAGAGGGAAATAAAAATAGGATGACAAAACTGCCGGGGCATAGAGTGGGGGGATAGTGTGAAAGGGGGGCGAAGCCCCCGCTTTCGCGTGCAGTCACCCGCCCGCAGGCGACTGATTTCGTCAGAATGACGAAATCAGCTTCAGGCTGTCG
>JAAWCD010000086.1 GCA_022793095.1 Oscillospiraceae bacterium
CCGCAATCCCGCCTACTCCGCCGAAGAGACCCACCGGGTGATGCGGATGATGGAGGATAAGCTCTGCGACGCCTTTGAGGGCGCTCAGGCGGTTGCCGGCGTCCACGGCGGCGGCTCCCCCCTGATGGAGGAGATCACCCTGATGAGCCGCTACGATCTGGAGGAGCTGAAGAAGATCGCCAAGTATCTGGCTGGCCTGCCTGGCTACGAGGAGTGCCCCCGGTACGAGCGCGCCAGCGCCACGCCCCGCGCCATGCTGGCCAAGTTCGACGCCTACAAGGCAGCGAAGAAGTAATGTTCTTTTCTTGAAAGATTGAACGACACTTGCTTTTGCGAAGCAAAAGCTTCGTGGAGTCCATCTGGGCAAAGCCGGAAAAGAACCAAAAGAACTTTAAACTGCGCGCTTATGGGATTTTTTGCAATCCTGTAGGGCCCGATGGACCTCATCGGGCCGTTCCCCCGGTTTTCGCATTGGCGCGTACAAAACCTGACAGTCCGTACTGCCGGCCCGATGGGGTCATCGGGCCCTACGGCCTGTGGGCGGTGCCGGTAGGACCAGTTTAAAGTTCTTTGCCAAGCTTTCTTTCAAGAAAGCGGAAAGGAGTGTTTCCCATGTCCCATTTGAATCGGAAAATTGGCATTCCCTCGTTCGACCTGACCGGCAAGACCGCCATCATCACCGGCGGCACCCAGGGCCTGGGCTTCGGCATCGCCTGCGCGCTGGCCGCCTACGGGGCCAACGTGGTCATCACCGCCCGCACCGCCTCCAAGGTGGAGGACGCAGTGGCTGATCTGAATGAGAACTACTGCAAGGGCGGCCGGGCCTACGGTATCCCCGCGGACTCCAGCAAGCTGGAAAATGTGAAGCTGGTCATTGCCGAGACCGTAAAGGAGTTCGGCGCGCTGGATATTCTCATCAACAACGCGGGCATTTCCGGCCCCACCGCCCTGGTGGTGGAAACCCGGGAGGGCCGCAAGGAGTACACCCCCGAGGACTTTGAAAAGGTCATCGCCACCAACCTGACGGGCACCTTCATGTTCTGCCAGGAAGCGGCCCGCCAGATGATCGCCCAGAACGCTACCAACGGCAAGAAAGGCGGCAAGATCATCATCACCGCCTCCGTGGGCGGCTTCATCGGCGGCAAGGGCGTGGTGGGCTACGGCGCGTCCAAGGCGGCCTGCCTGAGCCTGGCCCGTACCCTGGCCAACAACTTCGGCCGGGAGAACATCACGGTCAACTGCATCTGCCCGGGCTATGTGGTGACGCCGCTGAACGAGGAGTTCTTTGTAGACAAGGACGGCAACCACACGGACTACTACAAGCAGCAGTCCAAGGCGACCTCTCTGCGCCGTCTGGGCGAGATCGAGGAGATCGCGGGTCCCGTGCTCGCCATGTGCTCCGACTCCTTCGGCTACATGACCGGCACCTACCTGCTCTGCGACGGCGGCCAGTCCATCCCCGCGGAATAAGCGCTGTTCTTTTCGTTTGAAAAAGAAAAGAACCAAAAGAAAACTTCAAACTGCCAAATTTGGCAGCTTAAAGTTCTTTTTGCTCCTTTTTCTTTCAAGAAAAAGGAGAGAGAAAGGAGGCTGATTCCCATGGAGTATCAGAACATCATCTATAAGGTGGAGGACGGCATCGCCACCATCCAGCTCAACCGGCCCAAGGCGCTGAACGCCCTGAACAGCGAGATCAACAAGGACATCATGGCGGCGCTTCAGGAGGTGCAGGCGGATTCCTCTGTCCGGGTGCTCATTATGACCGGTTCGGAGCGGGCCTTTGCCGCCGGCGCGGACGTGAAGGAGATGGCGGAGGCCAATCCCCGGTACGCCCGCGAGTTCTGCGGCCTGGCCATTGAGATCAACAACCTGCTGGAGTCCCTGCCCATTCCGACGATTGCGGCGGTGGGCGGCTTTGCCTTCGGCGGCGGCTGCGAGATGACCCTGGCCTGCGATTTCCGGGTGGGCGGATCCCGCACCACCCTGTCCTTCCCTGAAGTGAATCTGGGCATCATCCCCGGCGCAAACGGCTGCGCCCGGGCCACGGCCATTGTGGGCCCGGCCAAGGCCAAGCAGCTGGTCATGCTCACCGAGATGATTCCCGGCAGGCAGGCCTATGACCTGGGCCTGCTCAACTGGCTGGCGGCTGGGGACGAGGCCCTGGACGCCGCGGCCAAGGAGGCCAAGAAGGCGGTCAAGGCCGCGAAGGCGGCTGGGGACGAGGCCGCGCTGAACGAGGCGAAGGCCGCGTCCAAGGCGGCGGAGGCCGCTGCCGCCAAGGCGGAGTACGGCGCCATCTACGGCAAAGCGGTGGAGGTTGCCAAGCAGCTGATGGGCAAGCCCGGCTGCGCCCTGGCTGCGGCAAAGGCTGCCATCAACAAGGCGGCGATTGAGACGGTGGCGGCGGGCAAGGCCGCGGAGACCACCGAGTTTACCCTTCTCTTCGACACCCATGACCAGAAAGAGGGCATGGCGGCGATGATCGAGAAGCGGCCTGCTGTATTTACCAACAATTAACGTTCAAATTTACATAGAAGGAGACGATTACAATGGAGATCAAGACCATTGGCGTCCTGGGCGCGGGCCAGATGGGTTCCGGCATTGCTCAGATCGCCGCTTCCAAGGGCTACAAGGTAGTCCTCCGGGACATCAAGCAGGAGTTCTGTGACAACGCGCTGACCAAGATGCGCGCCGGCATGGAGAAGCGCGTCGCGGCAGGCAAGGCCACGCAGGAGTCCGTTGAGGCCACCATGGCCAACATCACCACAACCGTAGACCTGTCCGGCGTGAAGGACTGCGACATGGTCATTGAGGCCGCTCCCGAGATTCTGGACCTGAAGCGGTCCACCTTCAAGGAGCTGGGCGAGATCTGCCGGGCGGACGCCATTCTCTGCACCAACACCTCTTCCATGTCCGTCACCGAGATTATGAGCGAGTGCAAGAACCCCGAGCGCTGTGCGGGCATGCACTTCTTCTTCCCTGTTATGGCCATGAAGCTGGTGGAGATCATTCGCGGCGCGAAGACGGCGGACGCCACGGTGGAGGCGGTGAAGGCTGTTTCCGCCGGCATGGGCAAGACCGCCGTGGAGTGCAAGACCGACACCCCGGGCTTTATTGTCAACCGCTGCCTGTTCGCCTTCATGCTGGAGGCCATTCACTGCTATGAAGAGGGCGTGGCCACGGTGGCTGACATTGACACAGCCATCAAGCTGGGCCTGAACCACCCCATGGGTCCCTTTGAGATGATGGACCTGTCCGGCCTGGATACCTTCCCCCACGTCACCGAGACCCTGGAGAAGCTGCCTGTCACCACCTGGAAATGCCCCGAGGCGGTCCAGAAGCTGGTGGCCGAGGGCAAGTTCGGCCGCAAGTCCGGCGAAGGCTGGCATAAGTACAACTAATGTTTCTCTTCTTTTCTTGAAAGAAAAGAAGCAAAAGAACTTTAAACTGGTTCAACCGGAAGACTGGCAAGAGAACATCGCTTAAAGTTCTTTTTGGTTCTTTTCACCCTAAAGGGTGTGGACTCCACTAAGCTTTTGCTTCGCAAAAGCAAGTGTCGTTCAATCGTTCAAGAAAAAGTACAAAGAAGGAGGTCATTCCAATGGCTGTTACATTTGACCAGATCAAGAAGGTCGCCTGCTCGGGTGCCGGCGTGATTGGCTCCAGCTTCGCCGCGTCCTTCGCTCTGGCGGGTTACCCCACCAACGTTTACGAAATCAACGACGCCTGCAAGGAGAACGCCCAGAAGGCCGTCAACGCGGTGTTTGACTCCATGATTGAGCTGGGCTTCGCCCCCGCTGAAAAGGTGGAAGCGGCCCGCGCTCTGGTGAGCTACACCACCGATTCCGCCGAAGCGTTCGGCGACGTGCAGTTTATCCAGGAAAACGGTCCGGAGAAGATTGAGATCAAGCGCTCCATCGTGGAGAATCTGGACCAGCACGCTCCGGCGGACTGCATCATCTGCTCCTCCACCACCGGCCTGAAGATTTCCGACATCGCCGCCAACAGCAAGCATCCCGAGCGCTACCTGGGCGCGCACCCCTGGAATCCGCCCCACCTGATTCCCTTGGTGGAAATGGCCCAGTGGCAGGGCGTCACCGATCCCCAGGCGCTGGAGACCGCGCTGGCGTTCTACAAGTCCATGGGCAAGGAGCCCATCGTCATGAAGAAGGAAATGCCCGGCTTTGTGGCCAACCGTCTGGCCCACGCCATCTGGCGGGAGGAGATCGCCATGGTTATGGACGGCGTGTGCACCCTGGAGGACGCGGACAAGGCCATGTGCTTCGGTCCCGGCCTGCGGTACGCCATCTTCGGCGCGGGCATGATCTATCAGCTCTCCGGCGGCGCGGGCCTGCGGGGCGCGTCCAGCAAGTTTGCCGCTACCACCAACAACATCTTCCAGAGCCTCTATCCTCTCCAGGAAGTGCCTGAGGAGTGGCCGCAGGTTTCCGGCGACCAGGTGGACGTGGAAATGGCCAACATGCCCGACTTCAAGGGCCACACCAACGAGGAGCTGGCCGCGTTCCGCGACAAGTGCCTGGTGCAGCTGCTGAAGATGCACGGCAAGATTTGAGACTCCGGCTTTGCTGAGATACGGAACCGGTTCTGAGATAAACTTTGAAAGAAAGTGAGTGATTCCCTTGGCCAAGACCATCATCACCGCCGCGCTGACCGGCGCGGTGACGCCTGCGGGCTATGATATTCCTGAGACTCCCGGGCAGATTGCCAAGTGCGCGTATGACTGCTGGAAGGCTGGCGCTTCCATCGTTCACCTCCACATGCGGGATGAGAACGGCGCGGGCATTATGGACCCTGTGAAGTTCTATGAGACCATCAAGCTGATCCGCGCTTACAAGGACTGCGACGTGATTGTGAACTGCACCTCCTCCGGCGACAACCGGGTGTCCGACGACTCCCCTTATGGCAACGCCATGCGGATGCTGCATCACAAGAACGTTCCCGGCATTGAGATGGGCACCTTTGACGCCTCTTCTTTCAACTGGGGCATTCCCGGCGGCGTGTTCCACAACTCCCCCAAGATGCTCTGCGACCTGGGCACCTTGTACCAGGAGAAGAACATCAAGCCCGAGTTTGAGGTGTTTGACTTTGGCGCGCTCCGGGCCATTGGCGTGTACTGGAAGAAGGGCTTTGTAAAGGCGCCCCTCCACTTCCAGTTCTGCCTGGGCGTGGTCGGCGGCATGGACGCCACTCCCCGCTCCCTCCAGATTCTGCTGGACGAGATGCACGCCCTCCAGGCCACCGGCGATCTGCCTGCCGAGTGCACCTGGTCCGCCTTCGGCATTGGCAAGGGCCATCTGCCCGTCATGTTCGCGGCCCTGGCCAACGGCGGTTCTATCCGCGTGGGCATGGAGGACAACGTGGTCTTCGGCCGGGACAAGGACGGCAAGAAGATCATGGCCAACAACCTGATGCTGGTGGAGCGCGCCGCGGGCGCCATTAAGGCTATGGGCAACGACATTGCCACGCCCGCCGAAACCCGCGAGATGCTGAGCCTGGCACCTCTGGACCACGAGGCGGTCTGTGCGGCTCTGGACGGGGTGGACGTGTCCGCGCTGGAGGCCTCCAAGCAGGCGGTCAAGGACGAGTTCGGCGGTCCCTACTGGGATGCCGGCGCCATGGGCGGCAAGAAATAAATTCTCTTCTTTTCTTGAAAGAAAAGAAGCAAAAGAACTTCAAACTGGATTCTACGGACAATCTGCCGGCAGAGTCAGTTTGAAGTTCTTTTTGGTTCTTTTTCGTTCAAGAAAAAGAACAGAAGCCGTTACCTTGGCCGACGGACATGGAGCTCCGCCGCCACTGTTTCCAGCCAGTTTTGCACCGTGGCCTGTTCCTCCTCCGACATGGAGCGGGGATCGTAGTGGAAGCAGCACTCGTCCGTGACGCACTCGCTGCTCATGCGGACCAGCAGGCCGTTTTTCCGGAACGAGCCGTCCACACACATGCTGTCCACGCCGTAGGTGGCCTCGTCGGGCTGAATCAGCTCCTGAACAATGGCATACATGGCGTAAAAGTCCTCTTCCCCGCTGTAGCCGGTGACGGAGAGCAAAAGCTGACCGTTACTGAGCTGGATTTCCTCCAGATTTTTCACAAAACATCCCTTCCTTTCTTTTGCGTGGACCTTTGACAATCCGAACATCCGCCGCAGCGGCCGCAGTCCCCGCCGCAATCGCCCCGGAGCTGCCTTTTGAGATGGCGGAGCACATACCACACCGACCATAAAACCAGCAGCCCGGCCAATAGATAAATGATGTATTTCACGCTGCCCTCCTTCGCTGACCGCGCATTACAAAACCGCCAGAAGCACCCGGTAGGCCACAAAAGCCCCTCCGTAAGCCCACAAGAGCTGCCAGCCGATGGAGGCCAGGGTCCACTTCAGGGAATTCATTTCCCGGTACAGGGTGGAGACCGCAGCCACGCAGGGGACATAGAGCAGCACGAACACCAAAAAGGAGAAGGCCGCCGCCGGCGTGGCGAAGGTGCCGCTCAAAGCGGCCGCCACGGCCGCACCGCTGGCCGTGATGGAAAACCCGTAAAACAGGGACATGGAGGACACGACAGCCTCTTTGGCCACCAGCCCGGTGAGCAGGGCCACCGCGGCCTGCCAGGTGCCGAAGCCCAGGGGCCGGAACACCGGCGCAATCAGCTCCCCCAGGTGGCCCAGCAGGCTGTCCGCCGCGTTGTCCACCATCTGGAACCCGGCCCCGAAGCTCTGCAAGAACCACAAAATCACGCTCATAGCCAGAATCAGAGTGCCCGCCTTGACCAGAAAGCCCCGAACCTTCTCCCACACGTGGAGGGCGATATTTTTCAGGGTGGGCAGGCGGTAAGGGGGCAGCTCCAGCACAAAGGCCGCCGGTTCCCCCTGAAATACCGTTTTTTTCAGCACAATCCCGGACAGAATGGCGCAGGCCAGTCCGATGATGTACAGCGAGAAGACCACCAGCCCCGCGTACCTTGGAAAAAAGGCGGCTGTCAGCAGTCCGTAGACCGGCAGGCGCGCGGAGCAGGACATGAAGGGGACCAGCATCATCGTCATCCTCCGGTCCTTGTCGTTCTCCATGGTCCTGGCCCCCATCAGGGCGGGCACCGTGCAGCCGAAGCCCATGAGCATGGGAATAAAGGCCTTGCCGCTGAGGCCGAAGCGCCTCAGCAGCCGGTCCATGATGAAGGCCGCCCGGGCCATGTAACCCGAATCCTCCAGAAAGGAGAGGAACAGGAACAGCAGGGCGATCTGCGGCAGGAAGGTGAGCACGCCGCCCACGCCGGAGATGATGCCGTCCACCAGCAGGCTTTCCACCCAGGGGGCGGTCCCTGCCGCGGCCAGCAGGCGGTCCACCCAACCGGCGAAGTGAACGCCGATGACCGTCTCCACCAGGCCGGACAGGAGCTGACCCGGCCCGAAGGTCAGGGCGAACATGCACAGCATGGTCAGCAGAAAGAAGGGCAGGGCCAAATACTTGTTGGTCACGATGGAGTCAATGCGGTCGGAGAGGGTCAGGCCGTTCCGGCGCTCCCCCCGCGTCACCGCGTGGCCCACCACGGTCTGAATGTACTGATACCGGCTGTCAGCGATGAGGGTTTCCCGGTCGCCCAGCTCATAGGCGTCCTCATATTCTCTGGCCACCGCCTCCACCTGAGTCATGACGTTCTCGGGCGCATTCAGACTGTCCGCCACGAGCTGGTCTCCCTCAATGAGCTTGATCGAGGACCAGTGAGCGGGAATACCGGCCTGATAGGCGTAATCGTGGATGAGCTCGCCCACCCGGTGATGAATCTCGTGGGTGTAGCCGTCATACAGGTCGTCGGGCTCCATGGTGACGCCCGCGTGCATCTGCCGGTGGGCCACCCGAAGGAGCTCGTCGATGTTTACGCCGGTGCGGGCGGTGACGGGGACCACCGGCACTCCCAGCCCGTCGGAGAGCTGAGCGCAGTCGATGACATCGCCCAGCCGGGCCACCTCGTCCATGAAGTTCAGGGCCACCACCATGGGCCGCTCCAGCTCCAGCAGCTGAGCGGTCAGGTAGAGGTTCCGTTCGATGTTGGTGGCGTCCACGATGTTGATGATGGCGTCCGGGTGTTCCCGCACGATAAAGTCCCTTGCCACAATCTCTTCCATGGAGTAGGGGGACAGGGAGTAAATACCGGGCAGGTCCACAATAGTGACTTTGTGGCCGTCCACGGAGGCCTTGCCCTCTTTTTTCTCGACCGTCACCCCCGGCCAGTTGCCCACATATTGGTTGGAGCCGGTCAGGGCGTTAAAGAGGGTGGTTTTGCCGCAATTGGGGTTGCCCACCAGGGCGATTTTCATGACCCGGCTGTCGTGGCTGGCGTAATCGGCCAGACGGCGGTGGGCGGCGGCCTCGTGGGCGTGGTCGGCCTCCATCTGGCGGAGAATGGCCTCATCGGAGACCCGCTGTTCTCTGGTGCAGTGGGGGCGGGTAGCCAGTCCTGGGTCAAATCTGCCTGGCTTGACCTGAATTTGTTCCGCGTCCTCCTTGCGGATGGACAGCTCATAGCACCGCAGGTTGACTTCCAGGGGGTCGCCCAGGGGGGCCACCTTGCGGACCGTCACCTGAGTGCCTGGCGTCAGGCCCATATCCACCAGCCGGCGCTTGACTGGACCGCTCTGATTGCCTACCGAGCAGATGACGCCGCTTTCTCCCGGTCTGAGCCGGGCCAGCGTCAGGCTGGCATAGGTTTCATCCATTGTGCATCACCTCGTTTGCGCTGTTTGCCGATTGGTTTAATGGTACACTGATTTACTCACTTTGGCAAGGGGGGAAAAGGAGTAAAAACCAGGAAAGAAGCTGTTTACGGAACGTGAGCGGCGGCCGGTATTCATACCGGTTTCTATTTTTTCAGCGGGAAGAAAAATAAAGTTTTGGGAAAAATATAAATATTTTCGACTTTATGCCGATAGTTTAAATGGGTATTCGTGCTGAGCACGAGTGCATAAAGCATTGATAATCAAAGGAGGCAGGACAATTGAGAATCAACGGGTTTGATTTGACGCGCTTCGGAACGGTTTCGAGGCCAATTGGCATGCTTGACCTGAACCTGCGGACAGCTGGTGAAGGGGGCGGAGCCACGTTTCGGAACCAGCTGTCGCGGGGGGCCAATGTAAGAGCAAACGCCAATGCTGGTCCGATACGGATACAGCTTCCCGGTGAAAACTGCGTTTACACGGGCGGAATCAAAGGAAACCGAGTCAACCAGAGCGTTTATGTGTCATACACAGAGGAGTCAACCGCGGATGATCCCATTGTGCGGATTCGGGGAGAGGCTGACAGCGGGAGCTTTGACTTTACATGCCACATCAACGAGATCGACCCCCGCGGCGCGTCCTATGCGGAGTTGTCGGCGCTGTACGGGCACCTGGTGAAGACGGGTGAGTATCAAGGCGGCGGCGGGGCTGTGACGCCATTGGGGTACGAATTCTACGGGTCCAGAGATATGCTGGAAAAGCAGGATTTTATCGCGGGGCTTTCCGCCCTTTCGGTATCAAGCCGGATTGATCCGAGGGGAAGAGCTGACGCGAAATACATGCTGAGCGTATACGAGAACTTTGCGCGGGATTGCGGTCAAGCGCGGACCGTCACAGCGTTTACGCATGAAGTGCAAAAGGATGTCATATGTGAAAGCGAAGCTGGAGCCGGTTCATACGAAACGCTGGGGGAATTGATGACGGCATATCGGGAATGGAAAGCGTTGCAGCCCGGCCAGAGTTTGCCTGGCGGGCAGGGGCTGACCGGTGAAAACATCTCCTACTTGAGGGAGCGGTATGGGGGAGAGCTCTCCTTGTTCCAGAAAATAGAGGCGTTGGACACCCTTCAGCAGATGGGGATTATCACTCGGGACCAGCAGGATGCGGCACTGGGACGAAACATGAAGTACCTGTCTGCTGGAGACACGATGCTTACCGTTTTGCCGTTGGATGAAGGGGACCAGCCTCCGGCAGAGGAGATAGACGGGGATTCCTGGTTTGAACGATTCCAGCAGCAGGCGCTTATTCTATCAAAAGATGGGGATTTGGATATGCTTCTTGGCTGGATTGATACGCTGGCGGAGCAGCCTGCCTGACAAGAGCGGAACAGGTGTTGATGGGCGCTGCCAGCCGGCGGGTGTGACAGGCTCAGAAGAAGGAAGAACAACCCGGATTGCAGGAGGGAAAAACATGAACGAATTATCCGTATCAAACTATATGCCCTGTTACAGCTTTGACAAGGCGACAGGCGAGATGAAGCTGGGCCAGTATGACCGGGCACAGTTTATGCGGGAGCTGGCGGAAGCGGAAGAGGAATACCGTAAAATGCCGGTTGGGAATGGAACGCTGACGGACCAGGAGATCTGGGAGCTGGCGCAGAAGTACGACCCCCGAGACATGACACAGGAGGAATACGAGACATTCATTTCCCACTTGGTGGACAAGAACGTTTTAAGCGCAAAGGAAACCTATGACATTGGGCTGGAACGGGTTACACTGCGGCCTGGCAGCTTTCGTCAGTGCGGTTTTAGCGTTGTCCCAAATCTGCCGTCTCAGGAACTGTCCGTCCGCACGCTCAAGGACGCGAATGGAAACGCGATTTACTGGGCGGACCTGATGCTGAAATGGTGCAATCGCGGCTCGGAAGATGGCCGCATCAAAGCGGGTGCGCTCCAAAAGGTCAGCAATATCCTGCGGCGGATGGATTCCGCGAAAAACGGGGTCGTGTTTTAGCGGAGGGCGCGGCATGGGCTGAAGCGGAGCCGGGACGGGCCTCTCTGGAATTCAATATAGAGTAGAAAGGGACGGGGCTTCAGCCCCGTCCCTCAGGCTGTCGAGAAACTCGACAGCCTGAAGCTGATTTCGTCATTCTGACGAAATCAGTCGCCTGCGGGCGGGTGACTGCACGCGAAAGCGGGGGCTTCTGATTTAAGGTGGCTTCGCCCGAAATCATCCAACTTGCCACTGGCAAGTTGGACCCCCTTTCACACTATCCC
>JAAWCD010000087.1 GCA_022793095.1 Oscillospiraceae bacterium
CTAAACATACCTAAATGCGAAAATGGTGTATAAATGGTGTGGTAGACATCATTCAAGCACCGGAAACCCTTGAAAAATCAGGAGGTAGAGAGAATTATGAAATTAGGCATTGTAGGACTTCCAAATGTTGGAAAGTCAACTCTGTTTAACGCCCTCACAAACGCAGGGGCGGAAAGCGCCAACTACCCCTTCTGCACCATTGACCCCAACGTGGGCATGGTGGCCGTTCCGGACCACCGGCTGGACCAGCTGAGCGCCATGTACCACCCCAAGAAGACCACCCCGGCAGTCATCGAGTTTGTGGACATCGCCGGCCTGGTGAAGGGTGCCTCCAAGGGCGAGGGCCTGGGCAATAAATTTTTGTCCAACATTCGCATGACCGACGCCATTGTCCATGTGGTCCGTTGCTTCGACGACACCAATGTCATTCATGTGGAGGGCTCCACCAACCCCCTGCGGGACATTGACATCATCGACCTGGAGCTCATCATGGCTGATGTGGAGATGGTGGACCGCCGCATTGACAAGGCGCAGAAGTCCGCCAAGGCGGACAAAAAGTTCCTCCACGAGGCGGAGGTGTTTCAGGGCCTGCGGGACTGGCTCAACGACGGGAAATCCGCCCGCTCCTATGAGTGTGATGACGAGGACAAGGCGCTGATCGCCACCTCGGAGTTGCTGAGCCTAAAGCCGGTCATCTACGCAGCCAATCTGGATGAGGACGGCCTGAGCGATTTTGAAAATGTCTCCTACTACCAGCAGGTTATGGAGCGGGCCAAGGCGGAGGGCGCCCAGGTTATTCCGGTCTGCGCCAAGCTGGAAGCCGAAATCGCGGAGCTGGAGGGCGAAGAGCGGGCCCTGTTCCTGGAGGACTTGGGCATTGAGGAGTCCGGCCTGGCCCGGCTTATCAAGGCCAGCTACGCCCTGCTGGGGCTAATCTCCTACCTGACCAGCGGAGAGGACGAGTGCCGGGCCTGGACCATCACCCGGGGCACCAAAGCCCCCCAGGCGGCGGGCAAAATCCATTCGGACTTTGAACGGGGCTTCATCCGGGCAGAGGTGGTGTCCTATGGTGATTTGATGGCCTGCGGAACCATGACCGCCGCCAAGGAAAAGGGGCTGGTCCGCTCGGAGGGCAAGGAATACGTGGTTCAGGACGGGGACATTATTCTGTTCCGGTTTAATGTGTAAGGGCTGCTCATAAAATACAGTTTGGGATTTGAGGTCGCGCCGGGGATGAAACGGCGTTTCGGGCGTTTTGGAAGTGCCTGCTGTGGATGGAGACCTTAAATCAGGTACAAAAGAAAGGAACGAAACATGGAAATCAACGGCGAGCAGATCAATAAGATAGACCGTTACGACGAGATGGGCCTCTCACCAGAGCTGATGCGGGCCATTGAAAAGAAGGGCTATGTGGAGGCCACGGAGGTACAGGCCGGGGCTATTCCTTACTTCATGCGCTACGAAGACGTGGTGGCCAAGGCCCCCACCGGCACCGGCAAGACCTTTGCCTTTGGTATCCCCATGGTAGAGCACATCAATCCGGAGGAAACTGGCGTGAAAGGGGTCATTTTGGCCCCCACCCGTGAGCTGGCCCTGCAAATTCAGGACGAGCTGCGGGATTTGTGCGTATTCAAGGAAGGGGTTCGGGTGGTCTGCCTTTATGGGGGGCAGCCCATCGAGAAGCAGATCACCCAGCTGAAAAAGAAGCCTCAAATCGTGGTGGCCACGCCGGGGCGGCTGATGGACCACATGAAGCGGCACACGGTCCGGCTGGACAAGGTGGAAACCGTGGTGCTGGATGAGGCAGACCGGATGCTGGACATGGGTTTCATCCGGGACGTGACCCGGATTCTGGATTTGATGCCCCAGCGGCGGAATCTGGGCCTCTTCTCCGCCACGATTTCCCGGGAAGTGATGGACATCTCCTGGGTGTACCAGCGGGACCCGGTGGAAATCACGGTCCGGCCCGTGGAGGAGTCCAAGCCAGACATTCAGCAGTACCGGATTGACCTGGGGGGAAGGGACCAGAAGCTGGACACAATGGTTGCCCTGCTGGAGGCGGGCGGCTATGAGCGGGCCATCGCCTTCTGCAACACCAAGAATATGACGGACCGGCTGGCCGCGCTGCTGAAGATGCGGAGTATTTCCTGTGAGGCAATTCACGGAGATATTCAGCAGCGGATTCGGGAAAAGACCCTGCAAAGCTTCCGGGCGGGCAAAATACGGGTGCTGGTGGCCACGGATGTGGCGGCGCGGGGGCTGGATATCGACGATGTGGATGTGGTGTTCAATTACGATGTGCCGGACGAGCAGGAATACTATATTCACCGGATTGGCCGGACAGGACGGGCCAAGCGGCACGGCGTTTCCTACGCTCTGGTGGCGAACATCACAGAGGGCATCCGCATGGATGAAATCGCCCGGAACGCCCGCATGGACATTCAGCGGCTCAAGTATGACGAGGACGGCTGTTTGATGATGGTGGACTGAGGGCAATATCATTTTCCCCTTGACAAACCCGCGTTCATTTCGTACAATAATGCGTAACATCACATGCGTGAATGACGATGAAGGGAATAAGCTTGGTCCTCCCCCTGTACAGAGAGCCGGCGGCTGGTGTGAGCCGGCGGAGGCGTTCCAAAGCGTCGCTCATCCCGGAGTCCGCAGCCTGAACCCCCTTGGGGCTAGGGCCGCGCGGCTGGGCCCCGTTACTGGCCCAGGCCTTTTGCGAGGCCGCTGAGAGCCGTTCGGGTCAACCGGCGGCTGAACCAGGGTGGTACCGCGTATTTTACGTCCCTGACCGATTTTCAGGTCAGGGGCTCTTCTTTTCTTGAAAGAAAAGAAGCAAAAGAACTTTAAACTGGCGAAAATGCTCCTGACCCCTTAAACGAGGAGGAACAACAACATGTTCAACGGCTGCAAAAAGTACATCCCCTTCCATCCCCAGCCCATCGAAAACCGCACTTGGCCCGATAAAATAATTACCAAAGCTCCGGTCTGGTGCTCCGTGGATCTGCGGGACGGCAACCAGGCCCTGGTGGACCCCATGAACCTCCGGGAAAAGCTGGACTATTTTCACACCCTGATTGACATCGGCATAAAGGAAATTGAGATTGGCTTTCCCTCCGCCTCAGAGACGGAGTATGAGATCTGCCGGGAGCTCATCGAAGGGGGGCACATCCCGGACGACGTGACCATTCAGGTGTTGGTCCAGGCCCGTCCGCATCTGATTCAGAAGACCTTCGAGGCCATTGAGGGCGCGAAAAACGTGATTCTTCACTTCTATAATTCCACCTCCACCCTTCAGCGCAAGGTGGTGTTCCATATGGAGATGGAAGGGGTCACTCAAATCGCGGTAGACGCCGCTGATTTGATTTATGAGCTGTCCCAGCCCATGATTGAGAAGGGGATGAATCTCCGTTACGAGTACTCCCCGGAGTCCTTCATGGGCACCGAGATGGACAACGCGGTGGAAATCTGCGCCGCCGTGCTGGACCACCTCCACGCCACGGCGGAGAGCAGGGTGATTCTGAACCTGCCCACCACCGTGGAAAACTGCATGCCCAACCAGTTCGCGGACATGCTGGAGTATTTTATCCGCAGCCTGCCCGGCCGGGAGCGGGCCATCATCTCCCTCCACCCCCACAACGACCGGGGCACCGGCGTGGCCACCACGGAAATGGGCCTGCTGGCCGGAGCGGAACGGGTGGAGGCCACCCTGTTCGGCAACGGCGAGCGCACCGGCAATGTGGACATGGTGACTCTGGCCATGAATATGTATACCCAGGGCATCGACCCGGAGCTTGACTTTTCCGATATCAATAAAATCCGGGACATGTATGAGCGCTGCACCAAGATGAAGGTGGGCGAACGCCAGCCCTATGTGGGCAAGCTGGTCTTTACCGCTTTCTCCGGGTCCCATCAGGACGCCATCAACAAAGGTGTGCAGTGGATGAAGGCCAATGACTCCGGTTATTGGGAGGTGCCCTATCTGCCCATCGACCCGGCGGACGTGGGACGGCAGTACGAGCCCATCATCCGCATCAACTCCCAGTCCGGCAAGGGCGGCGCGGCCTTTGTGATGCAGCAGAACTTCGGCTTCGACCTGCCCAAGTCCATGCACCCGGAATTCGGCCACATCGTCCAGCTGGAGACCGACCGGGTGGGCACGGAGCTCCAGCCCCAGGTCATTTTCGACCTGTTCAAAAAAGAGTATCTGGATATTGATGCGCCTTACAAGCTCATCAAGCACTCCTTCCACGAGGAGACCACAGACGGCCACTCCCAAGTCACGTTTACGGGAACCCTCCAGCACAAGGACACCAAGTTTGTAGTGGTCGGCGAAGGAAACGGCCCCATTGACGCCTTCTTCAACGCCATTCACGGGCAGAAAATCGACCAGTTCACTTTTGTGGATTACAAGGAACACGCCATTACCAACGGGTCCGACTCCATGGCGGTGGCCTAT
The DNA here is from genome assembly GCA_022793095.1 of Oscillospiraceae bacterium. Taxonomy (GTDB): domain Bacteria; phylum Bacillota; class Clostridia; order Oscillospirales; family Oscillospiraceae; genus JAAWCD01. The sequence goes on from JAAWCD010000087.1 coordinate 4,469, forward strand.
ATCCAGCTCCGGGACAAGAACGGCAAGGACTTCTTTGGCGTGGGCATCTCCCACAACATCAATTTGGCCCCTCTGAAGGGCATCCTTTGCGCCATCAACCGCTATAAGCAGCATCACGTTTCCTGAAAAAGCACAAAAAGGCCGTCTGGGCATCCAGACGGCCTTTTTGCTGGTCAAACCTTGAGTTTGAAAACCGCTTTCTCCACGTGGGTCTGACCCTGGAGCTGCACCTTGACCATGTGAACGTCCTCCGGGAACACCACCAGGAGGTTTCCGGGCCGCATGGGGGTCCAGCACTCCACCGGCCCTTCATAGCCCACAAAGTCTGCCGCCTCGTCCCTGCTGGTCTCCTTCAGCCGGGACGCATCGGTCACGCCGATCCGCTCCTCACCGGAGAGCACCACATGGAGGTCCGCGTATCGCAGGTGCCCTTCCCAGGCGGCCTTTTCCTCGGGCAGTGTGTCGTAGTCAAACCGGTTGATGAACACGGTTTCCCCATCCACCTCGTTGCGGCCCTTCACCAGCTTGGAAAGGTCCGCCTCCTTCAAATAGCGAATGGCCGTGTCCAGCGAGGCGCTCAGCCCAAGATAGCGCTCCATTTGCTCAAGATTCGTATAAATCATCAAAATCCCCTCCTGTGTTTGACAGCTGAATACAGACCGGCTTTGCCTGGGCCGGGTCCTCCTGGGGGTAGTCCGCCCGGAAATGGCTGCCCCGGCTCTCCGTTCGCCGGAGCTGGGCGTGCAGGACACACCAGGCGGTTCCCAGCTGTGCCTCCAGCCGCCGGGAAGCGGCGGCTTCCTCCAGGCTTCCGCCGGGCTCCCGAGGCCCCTTCCGCAGCGACTCCACCTGCTTTAACGCATGCTCCAGCCCCTCGCGGCTCCGGAGGACCAGCGCATGCCGGGTCATCAGGCTCCGCAGCAGCTCCCCCTTCCTGCTGGCCTCCGGGATGTGCCAGCGCGCGAACGGCTGGGTTTTCTGGGGCGGGTCCGAGCACGCCGCTGCCGCGGCCAATCCCGCCCGGCCCCCGAACACCAGCCCGTTGGCAGTGGACAGCCCGCCAATGCGGTCGGCTCCGTGCATTCCGCCAGTGACTTCCCCCGCCGCATAGAGGCCAGGCACGCCGGTCCAGCCCTGGGAGTCGATTTGAACGCCCCCGTTGGAGGCGTGGGCGAACATACCGATAAAAACCGGGTCCCCGGCAGTCAGCCCCTTTTCCCGCTCCAGCCAGTCAAAGTAGGTCTTTACAAACTCCGGCAGCGGCCCGCCTGCCGCAAACCGGTACTGGACCTCCACGCCGGTTTCCCCCTGGTGCTCCAAAATGGCAAGATCCACCGCCCGGTCCGCCAGCCGGCTGGTAAAGGGCCCGTGGCCTGACCGCTCCTCCAGCAGGCCAGGATCCGAAATGATCTCCGCCCCCTGCTCATCCGTGATATGAGCCCAGCGGAACACCTTTTCATTGAAAATCGTGTTGGGACAGGGGTGAAAATAGCCGGGCATGATCTGCATGAATTCCAGATTGACCAGGCTGGCCCCCGCTTTCGCCGCCAGCCACTGGCCGGTTCCGCACACGTCGCCAGTGGTCAGCCGCCTTTGATACAGTCCGCCTGTGCCGCCGCTGGCCAGCACCACCGCGCCGCTTTTTACCCAGACAAACTGCCCGCCGCTCCAGAGAACCACGCCGCTGACCCGGCCTTCCCACCGGGTCAGCTCTATCAGCTCGCTTTGGGGCAGCAGCGCGATGCCCCGGCGCTCCAGCTCCCGGCCGCAGACCTCCCGCAGGCTGTCGAACCGCAGTCCGTGCCAGGCCCGGTGCTTATGGTCGAAGCAGGGGATGAACTCCCGCTGACTCTGGTCCCTGGCCTCCTTCAGCCGGACGCCCATGGCGGTCAGCTCCTGGACCGCGGGTGTGATGCCCCGGACGAAGCTTGTAACCAATTCCCGGTCCGCCATGCCCCGGCCCACGTCCAGGATGCTTTCGATCAGGTCCGCCTCATCCGCCTCGGACTCCGGGCCGATCAGGCCCAGCCCCCAGGTGCCGGGGTAGAAGCTGGAGCCGGAGAAAATGTTCCCCCGGCAGGCCAGCAGAACGCGCCGGCCCGCGCCAGCCGCGGATATGGCGGCACGGATGCCCGCGATGCCCGCACCGATGACCAGCACGTCACAGGAACGAGCCATTTCTAACTCCATAATCGCTCCTTACGCTTTCTTGAAAGAAAGCTTAGCAAAGAACTTTAAACTGGTTCTACCGAAAGTCTGCCAGAAGACCGCAGTTTAAAGTTCTTTTTGGTTCTTTTTCTTTCAAGAAAAAAACGGACGCTTTCTTGAAAGAAAGCTTAGCAAAGAACTTCAAACTGGTTCTACCTGAAGTCTGCCGGAAGAACGCAGTTTAAAGTTCTTTTTGGTTCTTTTTCTTTCAAGAAAAAGAACGGGACGCTTTCTTGAAAGAAAGCTTAGCAAAGAACTTTAAACTGGTTCTGCCGGAAGTCTGCCGGAAGAACGCAGTTTAAAGTTCTTTTTGGTTCTTTTTCTTTCAAGAAAAAGAACTACGTCTTGTCCTTGCCGTAGAGGTGGCAGGCCACCTGGTGGCCCTCTGCGCCGTGGTGCACCATAGCCGGATCCACGGTCTTGCAGATTTCCATGCAGTTGGGACAGCGGTTGTGGAAGGCGCAGCCCGTGGGCTTGTGGATGGGGCTGGGCACCTCGCCCTGAAGCACCTGCCGCTTCTTGGTGTTGTGGATATCAGGCACCGGAATGGCCGACAGCAGCGCCCGTGTGTAGGGGTGCAGCGGCTCGTCGTACAGCGCGTGGCTGTCCGCGATTTCCACAATCTTGCCCAGGTACATGACCACAATTCGGTCTGACATGTACTGCACCACGCTCAGGTCATGGGCAATGAACAGATAGGTCAGATTCAGCTCCTTTTGAATGTCCTTCATCAGGTTGAGCACCTGGGCCTGAATGGACACGTCCAAAGCCGACACTGGCTCGTCGCAGATGAGCACCTCTGGCATAACCTCCAGAGCACGGGCAATGCAGAGCCGCTGCCGCTGGCCGCCGGAAAATTCGTGGGGATACCGCATCAGATAGTCCGGCTGGATGTTGACCATCTTCAGCACCTGGCGCATCCGCTCCTCCCGCTCCGACTCGCTCTTCATCCCGTGGACCTTCAAGGGCTCCTCGAAGGAGGTGTAAATCTTCTTCTGGGGGTTCAGCGCCGAGTAGGGGTCCTGAAACACCATCTGGACCTTCTGCCGGAAGTCGAACATCTCCTTGCTGTTGAACTTGGTGATGTCCTTGAATTCGCCGCCGTAGTTGAACATGACGCTGCCTCCGGTGGCCCGCTCCAGCATCATCATGGTCTTGCCCAGGGTGGACTTGCCGCAGCCCGACTCGCCTACGATGCCCAAGGTTTCGCCCTTGTACACCTCCAGGCTCACCCCGTCAATAGCCTTGACGTGACCAACCACCTTCTTGAACATGCCCTTGGTAATGGGGAACCAGGTTTGCAGATCCTTGACCTGAAAAATGATCTCCTGTTTTTCGCTCATATCACTGCACCTCCTGGCACTCTTTGAACTTCAGGCAGCGGACCCGGTGCCCCGGACTGATCTCAAACATGGGAATGTCACGCTCACGGCAGGCCCCCGTACACTCCTCGCACCGGCCGGCAAACTCACAGCCGCCCTTCAAATCTGCCGGATTGGGCGTGGCGCCGGGAATGGTCTCCAGCTTCTGGCCGTCCGCCAGACCCAGCACCGGTACGCTCCGCAGCAGCGCCCGGGTGTAGGGGTGGCTGGGACTGTCAAACACATCGGCCAGGGAGCCGAACTCCACCACGCGGCCCATGTACATCACGCACACCTCGTCCGCCATTTCCGCCACCAGGCCCATGTTGTGGGTGATGAGGATGATGGACTTTCCGTCCTGGACCTGCATCTCCTTCAAAAGCTCCATAATCTGGGCCTGAATGGTCACATCCAGGGCCGTCGTGGGCTCGTCGCAGATAATCAGCTCCGGATTACAAATCATGGCAATGGCAATTACCACGCGCTGCTTCATACCGCCGGAAAACTGGTGGGGATAGCTGTTGATCCGCTCCTCCGGGTCCGGGATGCCCAACTTCTTGAACATCTCCAGCACCTTTTCCTTGGCCTGCTGCTTGGTCATGCCCTTGTTGTGCTGCAAAAGGCCCTCAGCCACCTGATCGCCCACCTTGTACACCGGGTTCAGGCTGGACATGGGGTCCTGGAACACCATGCTCATCTCCGGGCCGCGCAGGGCCCGCATCTCCGGGCCGTGGGACTTCTCAATCTGCTCCAGATGGTACTCCGTCACCTTGCCGTCATGCAGGGCGTTGTACTGCACGCTGTCCGCCTTGATGACCGCGTTCCGGCCCAGGAAGCGCATGATGGAGTTCATGGTTACGCTCTTGCCGCAGCCCGACTCGCCCACAACCGCCAGAGCGTGGCCCCGCTTCAGCTGAAAGGAGACGTTTTTGACGATTTTGACCTCTTTCCGGTCGGAAATAAAGGTGGTATTCAAATTCTTTACGTCGAGAATGATTTCTTTGGAATCCATAAACTTCCGCCCCCCTTACTGCTGTTTGGCGTCCAGCACATCCCGCAGGCCGTCGCCAAAGAAGTTGATGGCCAGAACGAACAGGCTGATCGCCAGGCCGGGGAAGACCCAAAGCCACCACTGGTTCTGCACCACGTCAATGCTCTTAGCGGCGTTGAGGATGTTGCCCCAGGTGGGGGTGGAGTCAGACACGCCCAGGCCGATGAAGCTCAGGGACGCCTCCTGAAGGATAAAGTAAGCCACGTTGGTGGTGGTGGAGACGATGATCGGCGTCATGACGTTGGGCAGAATCTGCTTGAACATCACGTTGGACCGGGACATGCCGAAGGCCTCGCAGACCTTGACGTAGGTTTCGTTCTTCAGGCTCATAAACTCGTTGCGAACCATCCGGAAGGTGGTCATCCAGCCGGTGATAACGAACACAAACAGCATGTTGTTGATGCTCCGCTCCTTCAGAATGGCCACCAGCATCATGACCAGCACCAGCTGCGGGAAGGCCTGGAAGATTTCCGAGATGCGGACGATAATCATGTCCGCCCACTTGCCGAAGTACCCGGCAATGGCGCCCAGCACCGCGCCCAGCACGCTGGAGAGCACCGCGCAGAACACGCCGATGAAGATGGAGTAGCAGCCGCCGAAGAGGACCCGTGCGAAGAGGTCCCGGCCGATGGTGTCCGTGCCGAAGATGTGCTCGCCGCTGGGAGCCTGTCTCATGATGGGCGGATTCGGGGTGCTGTAGTCCACGCCCAGCAGGGCGCCGGCCACGCAGGCCACCAGGATCACTAGAATGACCACCAGACCCAGTACAGCCAGCTTGTTCCGCAGGAACTTGCGGAGGTTCTTTTTCATCAGGGAGGAAGCGGCGCTCTTGTTTTGTTCCTTGATGCTGACAGTCGCGGTTTCACTCATTGCACAGTTCCTCCTTTACTCGCCCAGCCGGACCCGGGGATCCAGCAGCGCGTTGATGACATCCACCATGAACGAGCAAATCAGCATCACGGCGGCAATAATCAAGGTAATGACCAGCACCAGATTGTAGTCCATGTTGGTGATGGCGTTTGTCATGGTGGTTCCGATGCCGGGGTAGGAGAACACGCTCTCAATGACCACGGAACCGCCGATCAGGGTGGGGATACGGAACATCAGGATGACCAGCACCGGCTTCATGGCGTTGCGGAAGCCGTGCTTAAGGTACACCTTCCACTCGGGGATGCCCTTGGAACGGGCGGTCTTGATGTAATCGCTGTTGAGCACGTCCAGCATGGTGTTCCGGGCGTAGCGCATGAGCACGGCCACCATGCCGATGGTCAGGGTGAGCACCGGCAGGAACAGGTGCATGAAGGCGTCCACAAAGGCGTTGGTGGCGTCCGGGCTGACCCGGTTGCTGGCCGGGAAGATGCCCAGCTTGATGGAGAAGATCCAGATCAGGATGATGCCCACCAGGAACTGGGGCACCGCCTGGCCCAGCACCGCCAGCACCCGGCCGATGTAGTCCACGATGCCGTTCTGCCGGATGGCGCTGATGATGCCGATGCCGATGCCGATGACCGCGCTGAACAGCATGGCGTAGGCGGACAGCTCCAGGGTGTAGGGCAGACGGGCGGCCACGATGTCGATGATCTTCTCGTTTTTCATGGTGTACCCGAAGTCGCCCCGGACGATGTTGCCCAGCCAGCGGGCGTATTGGATCAGCACAGGATCGTTATAGCCCAATTCTTCCCGCATCTGCTCTGCCAGCTCGGGATTCTGGGAGAGAACCTCCGGCGGAATCATGGAGTTGATGGGGTCCACGCCGGTGGATTTCAGACCCAGGTACACAATCAGACTGATGACGATCAGCATTGGGATCATCAGCAGCAGTTTTTTCGCAATAAATTTGAGCATTGTTTCACTCCCTCGCGTAAACATGCAGCACATGGATATAAAAAGAGGGAGGAGACGCAGAAGTCAGGCTTGCGTCTCCTCCCTCTTTCCGGCCCGGACTCAGCCAGGCGCTTTCAGAGGATACGAGGCGTCACACGCCGGAACGCGCGGTTACGCGACGGTCCAGTTGGCGAAGTCGATGTCGCAGGTGTAGAGGGGATTGCAGAACTCCACACCGGCGGGCATATTCACGTTGTTGCTGACGAACACATAGTTGCCCACGGTGAACATGGGAACTTTGTAGACCTTCTCCTGCTCCAGCGCCTGGAGCTCCGCCAGCGCCGCGTTCTTGTCCGCGTCGTTGGTGGAGGAGGCCAGCTTGGCAATGGCGTCGTCAAAGGCGGTGTCGCCGCCGAAGATGTTGGCGAACAGGGCGTCGGTGCTCATATACTCGCTGTACCACTCCTCCATGGAGAAGGAGCTCTTGCCCTTGAAGCCCATGTCGTAGTTGCGGGTGGTGAACAGGTCGGTGGTGCCGTCGTTGGACAGGGTGGCCTCCACCTTCAGGCCGGCCTGCTCCAGATAGTAGACCACCATGTTGATGAGGTCAATGGAGGTCTGGTCGTTGTTGTAGTAGCAGATGCGAAGGGTGCGGTCCATGTCGTAACCGGCGGCCACCAGGTCGGCCTTGGCCTGCTCAGGATTGTACTCGTACTCAAAGCCGTTGTAAGCCTCGTGGCTGTTGGGCACGCCGCTGTTGAGCACGTTGGCGGTGGGATAGAAGCCGGCCAGGGTGATCCGGTCAATGGCCTTGATCAGGGCCTTCCGGACCTCCACATTCTGCATGGCCTCGTTCTCGTTGCCGTCCACGCCCTTCATGTTGAACTGGAAGTACTTGTAGAACAGCACGTCCACGGGGATGGACTGATAGTTGGACAGGGACTCCATGCCGCTGACCAGGTCGGAGGCGTTGCCGTACAGGAAGTCGGCGCTGCCGGCCTGAGCGGCGGTCAGGAAGTCGGTGACGAAGGAGACCGTGACCTTCTCAATCTTGGGGGCGGTTCCCTCATAGTTGGGGTTGAGCTTCAGGGTGAAGTAGTTGCCCACGCTCATCTCGTCCATCATGTAGTAGCCGGAAGTGACGGGGTCCTTCCAGAAATCAGCGGTGTCGATGGTGGCGGGGTCAGCGCTCTCCAGGCTGTGCTTGGGCAGAATGGAGAACTGGGCCAGAATGTCCATCATGGAGGCGTAGGGGGAATCCAGCACCAGGGTGATGACATTGCCGTCGGCGCTCTTTTCGGTGATCTTGCCGAACGCCGCGGAGTAGATGGAGTTCTTGTTGGTGGCGGCCATCACGGCATCAATGGACCAGAGCACGTCGTCAGCGGTCAGAGGCTCGCCGTCGGACCACTTCAGGCCGTCCTTCATGGTGATGGTGTAGGTCAGGCCGTCGTCGCTGATGGTCACCTCAGCCAGGTCGGGAGAGGTCTTGGTCAGGCTGGAGTCGGCCAGGAGCAGGCAGCGCCACATCAGGTTGGTGGCCATGTTGTGGTTGAGCCAGGGGGTGGGAACGCGGTCGTCCTTGGTGGAGCCGTCGTTGGTGGACAGGGCCAGGCGCAGAACACCGCCGCTGCCGTTTCCGCCGCCGTCAGCGGGCGGAGGCGTCTGGTCGCCGGTGCTGCCGGCAGGGGGATTGCTGGCTGGAGGCGTTCCGCCGCCGCCATTTCCACCGCCGCCGCCACAGGCGGCCAGGGCCAGCATCATGGAGAGCGCGAGCATGAGAGAGAGCAGCTTTTTCATTATTTATCCTCCTTTTCCGAAGGGACTCCGCAGAGCTTTGAGACATGCGCCGAAGCGGGGAAGCATATCCTGCCTTCCGCCCAAACTTCTACAGGGTCTCTTACCTTGCCACACCACATTCCAAATTATACCTGAATGTGTTGTGATTATGGTGACATTATACAAAAGAGCGGCCTAATTGTCAAGTAACAGTATCATGTTCCAACAAAGTGAATATTTTGTATTGTGCTTCAGGGCAAGGTTCTCTTGTTCCGCCGCGCACTTTTTGCTATAATAAAATAAAGAAATTTGGGGACAGGACCTGTACTTTGAGGAGGGAGGCGTGGTTCTATGCGCCTGACGCTGCAAACCCGCTGGAAGGTGGCCGGCCGCCATCTGGTGTACTTCGGACTTCCGGCCAAGCCCGGCTCCTTCCGCCGCAGGCGGTGGATCTCCAAGCGGTGCCGGGCGCTGCTGTCCGCCCTGGACGGAACCCAGGACTGGGACCCCGACCAGCTTCCCCGGTCCCTCTGGCGGCTGGTGCGGGACGGAATTTTGGTGGAGCAGCCCAAGCCGCTGCCCGCCTCTCTGGAGGAGGCGGAGTTTTGCCAAAGCTGCTGCGCCAACACCTACACCATTCCCGGCCTGGAGCTGGACGGCCAGGGCATCTGCCCCATCTGCCGCCGCAGGGAGCAGCTGAAGAACATTCGGAACATACTGCCCCTCCGGAACCGGATTCCGGCCTCTCCGGAGGCGGAATTTGACGTGGCGGTGTTTTACACCGGCGGAAAGGATTCTTCCTACCTGCTGTGGCACCTGGCCTGCCGGCAGAAGCTGCGGGTGCTGGCCCTGACCTGGCAGGTACCATTCCTTTCCGAAAGCGCCTCGGCCAGCATCCGGGCTGCCCAGTCACGGCTGCCCAACGTGACCTTCTGGGGCAAGCCTCTCCCAGACCGCGCCCTGTCCGCCATATACGGCCGTGCCAGGGCCCTTCAAAACAGCGTCTGTATCTGTCCCTATCCCGCCTATCTGCTCTTTTTCCCTGAGCTGGTCCGCCGCCGGGTTCCCTATCTGGTGCTGGGGAACGAGCCGGCTCAATGCAAGGCTTTGCTCTTCAATCAAATGGCTCCAGCGCCGGCCTTCCGTCCCTGGGTCCAGGCCCTCTGGCGGCTGGGGGTCAACGGGAAGCGCCTGCTCACTGGGCGGAAGCCCTTCCGGGCCGGACAGGCGGAGCTTGACCAGCTCATGGGCATGCTGGCCTTCGGCCGGAACGGGCTGGCCGCCAGATTCCCCAATGAGTTCCTTGACACGGTGGCAGAGTCATTCCAGGCCGCACCGGAGCTGCTGGCCCCCTTTCAGGAGGCGGTGCGGCTGGGACGCCGCACCGGCGCTCTGCCCGCCCTGGTCCATGTAGACCTTGGGGATTTGGGGGAGGGCTACCACTGGCATTCGGTCAAGTCTCTGCTGGAACAGGAACTGGGCTGGGTGGCGCCAGAAGGAGAACGGGGCCTCCACACCAGCTGCCGGATTGAACGGTGCAAGGAGCATGCCCAATGGACCCGTTTCCGGGACATGAAAAGCACCCTCATCCCCTTCTCCGCCCTGGAGCTGTCCCTGGCGGTCAACGAGGGGGCCTTGTCCCGTGAGGAAGCCATCGCGGAGCTCCGGAACTCCGGCATGGGGGATCAATGTCCGGCGGAATGGGCGCTTATGGAATCCTCTTGACCGCGGAACCGAATTTGACGCCGGTTTTCTTCTGTTCCGGTTCACCGTCACGGACAGCTTGCTGGAAACACTGTCAAGAGAAGGCTTTCCTCAAAGGTAAATTTCAAAGTGCGGACTGCCTGCCGTAGCCTGGGCAGGTGGTTTGCATTTCCTGTTTTCCAATCAGACCCAGTCAAAAATGACAGAACGGAAGCTTGACAAGCAGGGGAGGATTGGCTATAATGGATAAGGAGTCACGCCAAGGGCAGCGGTCTCTGAACAGAAAAACGGAAGATGCGTAGAAAGCGTCTTAAGCGCGGTCTGAAGGGGCTGTGTTTGAGTACGCTTTTTTATTTTTCTTTCAGGAGCGGCGGAGCTGGTATGAGTGTGAAAACGGTCTTTATAGCGGACGACGATGGAGCTGTGCGCGAAACGCTGAAGCAGCTGTTCGAGAACACGGATTTTCAGGTGGTAGGAGAAAGCGCCAACGGGTTGGAAACCGTGGAGGCCTGCCGGGCCCTCCGGCCCCATCTGGTGCTCATGGACATTCAGATGCCCCTGCTGGACGGGATTCAGGCCGCCCGCGTGCTGGTGGAAGAGGAGCTGGCTCACTGTGTGGTGATGCTCACCTTCTTTGACGGGCCGGAATACCTGGAGAAGGCCATCAAAGCCGGGGCCAGCGGCTATCTGACCAAGCCCTTTCAGGCGGAAAAAATTCTGCCCACTCTGGAACTGTGTCTGGCCCAGAGCCGGACCCGCCATGAGTTGGGCCGAAGTTACGCCAGCCTGAACCGGCGGCTGGAACAGCGGGACCTGGTGGACCAGGCCAAGCTGTGCCTGATGGAGGAACGGGGGCTGACCGAGCAGGAGGCCTATTCCGCCATCCGGGACCTGAGCCGGCGGAAAAAGCTGTCCATGGCCCAGGTGTCTCACTATCTTCTCAAGCGATATGGTGGTGATCCGTGATGGACCCGACCCGGCGGCTTTGCCAGAAATACACCAGCCTGACCGAGGCGGAAATCGCTTTCCTGGAAGAGTATGTTCCCACCCTTCAGGCCCTGGCCAACGCGGAGGAGGCTGACGTTTTCATTGACTGCCGCACAGCCTCCGGCAAGAACGCCATTGTGGTGGGGGAGGCCAAGCCTACCACCGTGCCTTCCTGCTACGCAGGGATGATTCTGGGCATGATTATCAGCTGGACCGACGAACCGGCAGTGGACCGCTCCTTCCGGCTGGGTGTGCCCACGGTGGGGGTCAAGGCTGTATCCATGCCGGAAAACGCCCAGGTGGTCCAGACCGTGGAACCCCTGTTTTTCCAGGGGAAGCTGGTGGCGGTGCTCATCTACGAAAAGCGCAGCACTCAGGCAGAGGAAATTTTCCTCAAGCTGCCGGTGGAGCCCCGGCGGCCCTTTCAGCATGACAGCAGTTGGCTGGTGGACCGCATCAGCGAGGCGGCCCTTCTGGTGGACCGGAAGGGCATCATCTGCGACTGCAACGCGGCGGCCCGGGACCTGTACCGGCAGCTTGGCTACGTCAGCGATATCCAGGGCGGGCCGGCGGTCAACATCCTGCCCTATCTGGACCAGGACGGCCGGACCGAACTGCGGAAGGAAGTGGTCAGCGGCGCTCACGTGCTGGAATACCGTCAGATTCCCCTCCAACAAGAGGGGATTGCCTACGGCGTTCTGATTCAGGACGTGACCGCCCTGCGGCAGAAGGAGCGGGAGGCCGTCCGGCTGTCCATCTCCCTCCGGGAGCTCCGGCACCGGATGAAAAACAACCTTCAGCTTCTGTCCAACATTCTCCGTTACCAAGGGCAGAACGCCCACAGCCCGGAGACCCAGAGCGCCCTTTACGACGCCTCGGTGCGCCTTCTCTCCGTCATGTCCACCATGGACGAGCTGGTTCAGCTTCCAGGAGAACAGGTATCCCTCCGGCATGTGCTGGAAGGGGTGCGGGCCAATGTGCTTCAGCATATGCTCACTCCGGCTCAGACCATTGTCATCACCGTCACCGGGGGTGACTTGGCCGCGCCGGCGGAAACCGGCGTGGCCGTGGCGCTGGCGGTGAACGAGCTGACCCAGAACGCGGTGCAGCACGCCTTCCCCAGCGGACGGGCAGGCCAGATCCGCCTGATGCTTCAGCCGGGCAGTGTGTCCGCCCGGATTTCCGTGGAAGACGACGGCTGTGGCTTTCCGAAGGGGCCGGCAGGGGGCGGTATTGGCCTCAGCCTGGTACGGACCATCGTGAAGGAGCGTCTGGGCGGTGAGGTGGAAGTACAGACCGGGCCCGGCGGCACCTGCGTTTCCTTTGATTTTTTCCTGTTGTAAGTTTTTTCTGTTCTTTTCTTGAAAGAACAGAACCAAAAGAACTTTAAGCTATTCTACCCGAAGACTGCCGTAAAAGCGCAGTTTGAAGTTCTTTTTGCTTCTTTTTCTTTCAAGAAAAAGAAGGGACAACCGGCCGGCCTGCAGAAATAAGGCGGCGGGGATAGAGATGCGGCGGCGCAGCCCAGAGACAGCGTTTCGTGCTGCCTCTGGGCTTTTGCGGTTAAATGGAGAGGAGGGAAGAGAACTTGTATGACGAAAAGCTGCTGGAGCAGATCGCGGAACGGGTCCAGGGCCGCCTTGCGGCAGAGGAAGCCTTTCCGCTGACAGGCCAGGTAATCAGCGCGAAGAAAGTGCGGGACGCCTTCGAGCAGGGCCACCGGGCCGTCCGTATTCCCAAGAAAGCGCTGGTCACGGCGGAGGCCAGCGACTACCTCTATGAAAAGCGAATGACCGTCGTTTCCGATGAAAAACTGAAAGGGTGAATCGCGATGAAATTGAAAACGACTCTGAACGGGAAAACGTTCCAATTCAAAGACATCAAGGATGTGCTGGCCAAGGCCAACGAGCCCAAGTCCGCCGACCGGTTCCAGGGCATCGCCGCCGAGACCGCCACAGAGCGGGTGGCCGCTAAAATCGTTCTGTCTGAGCTGACCGTCGCCGACCTGACGGAGAACCCCACCATCCCTTACGAGGACGATGAGGTCACCCGGGTCAACATTGACGGGCTCAACCTGCGGGCTTACAATGAGAAAAAGAATATGACCATCGGCCAGCTTCGGGAGTGGATTTTGGACCACAAGACCACCTCCGAGGACCTGGACCGGAGCACACGGGCTTTCACCGGCGAGGTGGCGGCTGGCGTGGCCAAGCTCATGTCCGCCATGGACCTGGTTTACGGCGCCAGCAAAATCCGCCGGGTGACCCGCTGCCGGACCACCCTGGGCCTGCCGGGTACCCTCTCCTTTCGCTGCCAGACCAACAGCTCCACGGACGATCCGGAGTCCATCCTTTTGGGCATCATGGAGGGCGTGTCTTACGGCAGCGGCGACGCCTGCCTGGGCATCAACCCGGTGGAGGACAGCGTAGAGGGCACCCGCCGTATCGCGGACGCCCTGTATAAATTCATGGATGGCTTCCAGGTCCCCACTCAAATCACCGTGCTCAGCCACATCACCACCCAGATGGAATCCCTGCGGCGGGGCGCGCCCCTGTCCATGCTGTTCCAGTCCATCGCCGGAACCCAGGCCGCCAATGAGAACTTCGGCGTCAACCGTGCCCTGCTTACAGAGGCTTACGACCTGGCCCAGCACGAGGCCTACAGCGCCGGTCCCAACTATCTGTACTTCGAGACCGGACAGGGCTCCGAGGTGTCCATCGGCGCCGACTGCGGCGTGGACGAGATGACCCTGGAGGCCCGTACTTACGGCTTCGGCCGCTACTTCCGGCCCTTCATGGTCAACAACGTGTCCGGCTTCATCGGACCTGAAACCCTCTACGACGGCAAGGAAATGATTCGGGCCAACCTGGAGGACCACTTCATGGGTAAGCTCATCGGCCTGCCCATGGGTATGGCGCCCTGCTACACCAACCACACTTCCATCACCCAGGACGACCAGGAGATGGCCACCATCCTGCTCAACGCGGCAGGGGCCAACTACTACATGGGCGTTCCGGTGGGAGACGACGTGATGCTGTCCTATCAGGACACCAGCTTCCACGACGACGCGGCCCTGCGGGAGCTGTCCCACCGCCTGCCCGCGCCGGAGTTCCATCAGTGGATGATGAAGATGGGCCTGATGGATGAGAAGGGGATTCTGACGCCTAAGGCCGGCGACGGCTCCATCTTTCTGCGCTGAAAGGAGGTACAACTAAGATGAATGAAGCTTTGTTGAAGGAATTGGTATCCCGCGTGGTATCCGAGGTGATGGGCGACGGGCCGGAACCGGCCAGCAGCCCGGCCTGCGCCAGCGGCGGGGAAGTCCCCGATTTGTCCGCTATTGATTTCCAGAGGGTGCTGGGTATTCCGGAACCCGCCAACCCGGATGAGTACCTCCGCATTAAGGGCCGGACCGGCGCCCGGCTGGGTGTCTGGCGGGCAGGTCCCCGGTATCGGACGGAAACCCTGATGCGGTTCCGGGCGGATCACGCCGCGGCCATGGACGCGGTGTTTACCGACGTACCCCAGGAGCTGCTGGACCGGATGGGTCTGTTTACCGTGTCCACCCGCTGCCAGTCCAAGGACGAGTATCTGACCCGCCCGGACCTGGGCCGTCAGTTCACCGATGAGACGGTGGCGGAATTGAAGTCCAAGTGCAAACTGAATCCGGACGTGCAGATTTTCGTCTCCGACGGCCTTTCCAGTACGGCGGTGGCCGCCAATCTGGCGGACCTGCTGCCGGCCATCATGCAGGGCCTGAGCCTGAACCATGTCAACGTGGGCACGCCCTTCTTCGTGAAGTATGGCCGGGTGGGCTCTGAGGATGCGGTGAGTGAAATCTTGGGCTCCAAAGTGACGGTGGTTCTGCTGGGCGAGCGGCCGGGCTTGGTGTCCAGCGAGTCCCTGTCCGCTTATATGGTGTACGGTGGATACCCGGGTATCCCCGAGGCCAACCGGACCGTGGTGTCCAACATCCACCAGGGCGGCACCAATCCCGTGGAGGCCGGGGCCCATATCGCAGAGCTCATCACGCTGATGCTCCAGCAGAAGGCTTCTGGTCTGGATTTGAAGTGATGCTTTTACAAGAAGGGGCGTTTTCCATGACGGAAAACGCCCCTTTGTTCCTCAAAATCTCAACTAGCTTTTACCTTTCTCGACCCTCCACATTCACCCTACGGTCATTTGCTCCAAATTTGGTCTTGCTGGCATATGGAGCTGTTGCCCTCCACTCTTTCAATCGATTTATCACCATATCAGGCACTTCTATTACGCTATCACTTGTACCCCGTTTTGTTGGCCCCAGAACTGTTTTGGCTGAACTTTTATTTCCCTGTGAATCCCATGTTATTTTTTCGGTCACAGCCCGTCTAATGTGAATGTGGCATTGACAAAATCAATGTCTTGCCACTGAAGCCCAAGGGCTTCCTGCGTCCGCATCCTTGTTACAGACATAAGACGATTACAGGTGATTTATGCTCTAAGAGACTTGTTTATCCGATTTTTCGGTAAAGAAGCAGAGGCTCTTAGAGCATTTTTCATTGAAGGAGGACTTGCCAATGCTGAAAATCAAAATCACCCCATTGTACGAAAGATTAAGCCGCGACGATGAATTACAAGGTGAATCGAACTCAATAAGTAAGCAACACCCAATACAACAACTGCTTCACGCTGGGCGGCAAGTCCAGAAACAAGGACGGGAAACCCGTCAAAGTACCTATGTTCATCGACAAGTACGGCTATCCCGCAAAGCTGCGGGGCGGCAAGGGTGGAACCTTGCACCGTTTCTATGAAATGTCCTACGGACAAGCCAGCCGGACGCTCAACGCCTATCTGAATGGCAGTAAGCGGGTAAAGGGGGATGAAAGTCTGCGCGTCAGTCTGTACCTTGACAACGCTATGCGCGGCAATCTTCACATTTTTGTGATTGACTTTGACCGTTTCGATGAAAACAGCGGCTTTTTCCAGAGTGCGAAAAGCCTTACGGACAAGGTGGCCTTTGCCACGGACGATATTTACAGGCTGGGCGGGAGCCAGCGGGCTAAACTGCAATATCACATTCTGGCCCAACATTTCCCGCTCGTCCATGTAGACGAACAGGACAAGGCTGATTTGGAGGCGTTCGCCGCCCAAGCTGACACAGGGGCCGCGCAGCTATGGCTTGCCCGTATGCACTGGCCCCAAGGCCACGAAAAAATGGTGACGTTTGGTCAAAACA
>JAAWCD010000088.1 GCA_022793095.1 Oscillospiraceae bacterium
GCGGATTGGCGAGCGAAATTTTTGTCTGACGAGTGACAAAAAGTGCAGGAATCCAAAAAGATTTCAAACTTTTTTCACGAAGTCCAGGCGGAAATTTCGCCGTCAAGACGTGCGCGTGGATGAAATCAGTGGTTCCTTAAGCACATTGTATCACAGTCTAACCGAAAAAGCTACTCACTGCATGCAAAATGATTTCTGCATGTGAGTCAGATTTGAAGCAGAGAAAGGCCAAGAAAAACTTTTCCAGGCCGGTGAAACGTCCCCCCAGGCCGTTCACCTTTCTCCTAGTCCGGCTTCCACTGTGATTTTTTCAGGTCCACATTCCCCCCTGGCGTGAAACTCACACCCTCTCGGGCCAGAAGCTCCGCCTGCTCCGGCCAGCCCGGCGCTGTCCGCCCCGCGTGGTTCACCACCCGGTGACAGGGGTACGCGCCGTAGTACTGGGACTTGCTCAATATTTTTCCCACCAGCCGCGCGTTCTTCTCCCGGCCCGCCAGCCGCGCAACCTGCCCGTAGGTCGCCGCCCGGCCCGCCGGGATTTCCTCCACGATCGAAAGTATTTCGTAGATCAGCTTTTCGTCCGGCAAAAGAGCTCTCCTCCTTGTCGTTTATCGTCCACTCTATGGGCCCCTTCTGCATAAAATCGGTTGAATTGAAACAGAATTCGTGGTAACATAAGATTATATTTTTAAGAAGCGGTTGGTACGGCTTCTTTAGGAGAAAGGAAGGGTTTTTCTATGCCGCAATTCATGAAAGCGGGCGTCCGCGAACTGTATGAGTCCAAGTTTATTTCCTATGAGGAGGCCCTGCACAAGCTGAAGTCCGGCGATGTCATCAGCATGGGCTCTTACGGCAACGAGCCGATGGGCCTGCTCCGAAAGCTCCACACCGTGGTGGACAACGGTGTGGAGGACCTCACTGTCTGGATGGGCTTTCCGGCGGAAAATTATCCCTTTATCGACAATGACGAAATCGGCGACCGCATCCGCATCAACAGCATCTTCTACGGCGGGCCCCTCCGCAACAAGCAGTACACCAAGCGGGTTACCTTCGTGCCCAACAACCTCCACTCCGCCTGGCAGGTCATGGCCAACAACAAAAAGCCCAACGTCTTTATGGCCACCGTCACCCCCATGGACCGGTATGGCTATGTGGCCCTCTCCCTGAGCCAGCAGACCGAGCTTGAAATGCTGGACACCTGTGACCTCATTATTCTGGAGGTCAATCCGAAGATCCCCTACACCTCCGGCACCGTCCGTATTCCCGTTTCCAAGGTGGACTACTTCATTCAGGCCGATTACCCTATCTCCACCTCCCCTGTTTACCCGGTCACCCCGGAACAGGAGGCCATTGCCACCAATGTGGCCTCCCTCATCCACGACGGAGACACCATTCAGCTGGGGATCGGCGGACTGCCTGACGCTGTGGCGGAAAAGCTGATGAATCACAACGATTTGGGCATTTACACCGAAATGCTGGGCACCGCCATGGGAAAACTCATGTGGGCCGGCGTGGTCAACAACAGCAAAAAGAATTTTTACCGGAACCGCACCATCGCCGCCTTCTGCTGGGGCAGTCAGGAGCTCTACGACTATGTGAACGACAACCCCATGATTGAAATCATGCCCAGCGGCTACGTCAACGACCCCTTCAACATCGCCAAAAACAACAACTTCGTTTCCGTCAACTCCGCCCTGCAAATCGACTTGACCGGCCAGGTCTGCTCGGAGAAAATCGGCACCATGCAGTACTCCGGCACCGGCGGCGCCTTCGACTTCGCTTACGGCGCTTATCACGCCAAAAACGGACGGGGCATCATCGCCATCTCCTCCACCGCCAAGGGGGGCACTGTCTCCCGGATTCAGCCCACCCTCTCCCTGGGCGCCGCCGTGTCCATCTCCCGGAACGTGGTGGACACCATCGTTACCGAGTTCGGCATCGCCCGTATTCGCGACTGCTCCATCCGCCAGCGCGTGGAACGCCTCATCTCCATCGCTCACCCCGATTTCCGCGCCGAGCTCCGCAAAGAGGCCGATCAGTTGATGATGTGGTAATCGTTTTTTGTTCCTTTTCTTGAAAGAAAAGGAACCGAAAAGAACTTTAAACGACTCTTTTACTCTTTGGACAGGCACCGCATGATCCGTTCTTATGCTGCTTTTTATATACAAAGGGAGAAATCGTATGAAAAAAGTACAAACTGTATTGGGTCCCATTGCACCGGAGGCCCTGGGAGAGACGCTGATTCACGAGCATGTGACCTGCGCCGACTGGTCCATGCGGATGAATTTCGGTCCGAAGTTCTATGAGGAAGACACCGTGGTGGAAATGGCCGCCGGACTGCTGGGAAAGGCCAAGGCCTGCGGCGTGTCTACCGTTGTGGACGGCACCCCAGTCAATCTGGGCCGGGATATTCATCTGCTCCGGCGGGTGGCGGAGGCCACCGGCCTCAACATCATCGCCTCCAGCGGGTTCTACTATCAGGAAGAGCCCTGGCTGGGCATGCGGGATGAGGAGGAAATTTACACCCTGCTCAAGGAGGAGTGTCAGAGCGGCATCGCAGGAACCAGCAGCCGGCCGGGCATCATGAAGTCCGGCATCTCTGCCGCCGGCGTCACACCCCTTCAGCACAAGCTTCTTCACGCCACGGGCCGGGTGGCCGCTGAGCTGGACATGCCAATCTTCTGCCACCACGACCCCAGCGTCAAAAGCGGACACGACATTTTGAAGGTCTACACCTCCGTGGGCGTCCGCCCGGCGCGGGTCATCCTGGGCCACAGCGGCGACACCACCGATGTGGAATATCTGGAGGGCGTGCTCAAAGAGGGCTGCTACATCGGCTTCGACCGGCTGGCTTACTGCGGCTTTGGCGCCACCCCGGTCCTGGATGACTCCGTGAAAACCATCCTGACCCTGTGCGAGAAGGGCTATCAGGACCGGATTCTTCTGTCCCACGATTGGGCGGCTTATCTGGCCTTCTGGGACAGCTGGCAGACCACAAAGAGCTCCGACTACATGAACATTGAGCAGGATTTCACCTTTGTTCACCGGCATGTGCTGCCCGCCCTTCAGGCGGGCGGCCGAACCGCGGCGGATTTAAGCATGCTCATGACCGAAAATCCCAAGCGCTTCTTCCGCGGGGACTGAGGTATGAATGTCGTCCGGCTTCAGTATTTTATCGAGGCCGCCAGGTGCGGGAACTTCTCCCTGGCGGCTCAGAACCTCTACACCTCTCAGCCCAACCTCTCCAAACAGATTTCCCTCATGGAACAGGAGCTGGGTTACGCCCTCTTTTCCCGCACCAAACGCTCCGTCAAGCTGACCGCCGCCGGGCAGTACCTCTTTGAGCGCCTTCGGGACGTGCCCGCCCTGCTGGAAGCCTCCTTCGAGGAGGCCAGGCAGCTGTCTCAGATTCGGACGGGCGCTTTGAACATCGGCGTCCTGGAAGGGCAGGAGTTCAACACCCAGCTCGCCACCCGGCTGAGCGTCATCTCCAATCTTTACCCCGACCTGGTGATTGATCTGGAGCGGAACTCCTTCCGCAACCTTCGTTCCGGGTTGGAAAAGGGTCAGTATGACCTGATTGTCACCCTGGACTTCGATGTGGAAAACATGCCGGAGTTTCACAGCACCCTCTTCCTCCACCAGACGGCGGCCATCGCGATTCACAGCTCCCACCCCCTGGCTGACCGGCAGTTTTTAGAGCTCAGCATGCTCCGGGACCAGGATTTTGTGGTCATCTCTCCAGAGGAGTCCCCCACGGGCTATGACCGCTTCCTGCAACAGTGCGCCGCCGCCGGGTTTGTGCCCCATGTGGTGCGGAAGCCCCGGTCTCTGGAATCCCTGCTGCTCTGCGTGGAGGCCAATTTGGGCTGCGCCCTGCTGGACCCCAACATCAGACTGGAACAAAATGTCCGCTCCATCCCCATTCCCAACAGCACAGTGGACATCTGCGTGGTCTGCCTCAGAGACGCTCAGACGCCCCATTTGGAGGAGTATATTCAGATCCTCACCTCGCCGCCCGAGGTGTCTTACGAGCGTCACCGCTCCCGTGCCAAATGAAAAAGCAGCCGCCTGCGGGCGGGTGACTGCACGCGAAAGCGGGGGCTTCGCCCCCCTTTCACACTATCCCCCCACTCTAAGCCCCGGCAGTTTTGTCATCCTATTTTTAACTCTTTTTCGACAAGCTAAAGCAGCCGCCGTCAGGCGGCTGCTTTTTTTATTGGTAGCGCTCCCAATGAACTTTGTCCGGGTTCCAACGGTTTTCCGGCTCCTTTTCCCGCAGTTTATAGCCCAGGGCGACCACGGAAAAGGGAAGGATGTGGTCCGGCAGCTGAAAATACGCCCGCAGGGCGTCGGTGCGGGCCTGTCTGGGGTACATCCCCAGCCAGGTGCCTCCCAAGCCCTCCTCCTCAATCTGGAGCAGTATCGTCTGGGTGGCTGCGGACAGGTCTTCCACCCACCAACACTCCTCCGGATTGGTCTGGGACAGGTTGACCATGGTGACAATCAGCGCCGGAGCTTTCGCCGCGCACATGGCAAATTCACTCATCTTCGACACCGCCTCGCAGGCCTCCCGGTCCGTGACGACCAGGAACTCCCAGCAGCGGGAATCCTTCGCGGTGGGCGACTGCATGGCCGCCCGGAGAATGGACTCCAGCTTCTCCCGCTCCACAGGCCGGTCCTCAAATTTCCGGATGGACCGGCGTTTCATAATACTGTTCATATGCTCTTTCCTCCAGTTCTCCCCGCTTTCTTGAAAGAAAGCTTGGCAAAGAACGTTATGCTGGCGTACTGCGGCGCTCCCCAGGGAGTGCCATGCCCTTGAGCGGCAGCGGTAAGGTCCCCCACCGCACCTCCAAGAGAGCCAGTTTAAAGTTCTTTTGCCTACTTTTCTTTCAAGAAAAGTAGGTTAAGAAAAAGAATGGGATGCCAGCGCCACCAGGATTTCCGCGGTTTTGTGCAGAGACTCCACAGGGATGAACTCGTGCACGCCGTGGAAATTCGCCCCGCCCGTGCACAGGTTGGGACAGGGCAGCCCCTTATAGGACAGCTGCGCCCCGTCCGTGCCGCCCCGGATGGGCATGACCACAGGCTCCACCCCGACGGCCAGCATGGCCGCCTTGGCGTTCTCGATCAACTCCATGTGCGGCTCAATCTGCTCCTTCATGTTGTAATAACTGTCCTTTACGGCCAGATCCACCGTGCCCGCGCCGTACTTGTCATTCAAATACTGTCCAATCCGCTGCAAACACACCTTCCGCGCCTCGAACTTCTCCCGGTCATGGTCCCGGATCAGCAAGCTCACCAGCGCCTCCGTCTCATCCCCCCGCAGGAGCTGCACATGATAAAATCCCTCATAGCCCTCCGTGTGGCCCGGCGTTTCAGCCGGCGGAAGCATGCCCACGGTCTCCGCCGCAAGCAGCGCCGCATTCTTCATCTTGTTCTTCGCTGAGCCAGGGTGGATGTTCACACCGTGGATGTAGAACGTGGCGTTGGCCGCATTGAAGTTCTCATACTCAATCTCACCCAGCTCGCCGCCGTCCACCGTGTACGCCGTCTTCGCGCCAAACTTGGCAACGTCAAAGAGATCCGCGCCCTGGCCCACCTCCTCGTCCGGGGTGAACCCAATGGCAATCCGCCCATGGGGAATCTCCGGGTGGCTGATCAGATGCGCCGCCATGGCGACAATCTCCGCCACACCCGCCTTGTCATCCGCTCCCAGCAGGGTGGTGCCGTCCGTCACAATCAGCTTTTGACCCACATAACGGCCCAGATTCTCAAAATCCGCCGCCTTCATCACAATGCCCTGTTCCTCATTCAGCACAATGTCCCCGCCGGTGTAATCCACAATCCTGGCCTTCACATCCTTGCCCGGCGCACCCATGGCCGTGTCCATGTGGGCGATGAAGCCCAGGCAGGGCTCCTCCTCACGGCCCGGCGTGGCCGGAATCCAGCCGTACACATAGCCATACTCATCCATGTGGGCGTCCTCCACCCCCAGCTCCGCCAGCTCCTTCGCCAGATACCCGCCCAGCAGCTTCTGCTTCTCCGTGGTGGGATGCGTCTCGCTCTCATCTGAGGATTGGGTGTCAAAACTCACATACTTTAAAAAACGTTCCGTGATATCCATGCAAAATTCTCCTTATTGTATTCTCTTCTTTTCTTGAACGAAAAGAAGCAAAAGAACTTTGAACTGATTCTACCGGATATGTTGCGTAAACACACCGCCTCAAGTTCTTTTTGGTTCTTTTTCCACAAGAAAAAGAACTACCGCTCCTCCCGGAAGTAGGCGCTGCCCAGGGAGGCCGGGGGCTGGCTCTCCCGCTTGTTACGCATGCTGATGGCCACCAGCACAATCACCGTCACCACATAGGGCAGAATGTCGTAAATCTGCATCGGAATTCCCAGGGGCAGGTAGTACCGCAGCACCGACAGGCCGCCGAACACCAGGGCGCAGAAGATAGACCGCAGAGGGCTCCAGGTGGCGAAGATGACCAGGGCCACCGCCAGCCAGCCATAGCCCGAAATGCAGTTGTGAACCCACACGCCGGAACAGGTCACCATCACAATATACATGCCGCCCAGGCCGGCAATGCCGCCGCCAATGCAGGTGGAAAGATACTTGTACACCGTCACGTTGATGCCCGCCGCGTCCGCCGTAGCCGGAGACTCGCCCACCGCAATCAGATTCAAGCCCTTCCGGGTGCGGCCCAGAAACCAGGCCAGGCCCAGGGCCACAGCAATCGCCAGGTAAACCAGCACATTGTAGGAAAACAGCAGCTTTCCTACCACCGGAAGGCCCGAAAGCACTGGAATTCCAGCGGAAAAGGCGTTTTTCGTCACGTCGCACACCGCCACGTAGCTGCCTACCGAGTTGTGCATGACCTCCCCGAAGAAATTGCCGAAGCCCGTGCCGAAAATCGTCAGCGCCAGGCCCGTCACGTTTTGATTCGCCCGGAGCGTGATGGTGAGAAAGCCGTAAATCAGCGCCCCCAGCACCCCGCACAGAAAGGCGCAGGCAACCGCGATCAGAATCGCCACCCAGCCAATGGGCGTGCCCACCGCCTGCTCATAGTAATACGCCCCGGCCAGACCGGCCACGCCGCCCATGAACATCATGCCTTCCACGCCCAGGTTTAAATTGCCGCTCTTCTCCGTCAGCACCTCGCCCGCCGTGCCGAAAAGCAGCGGCGTGCCCGCCAGCACCGCGGCCACCAGAAAGTTCAACACCTTATCCACGGTTCTCCCCCTTTCCACGGAAAATCAGCCGGTAGTTGATGAAAAATTCACAGCCTAGCATGAAAAACAGCAGAATACCCGTCAAAACCTCCGACGCCGAGGCCGGAATCTTGAAGTTGGTCTGAATCGTGTTGGACCCCTTCTGCAAAATCGCAAGGCCAAAGGCAATCGCCACCATGGCAAAGGGATTCAGCTTCGCCAGCCAGGCCACCGTAATCGCCGTGAACCCCACGCCGCCAGCCGTGTTCTCCGTCAGCGTGCCGTCCGCGCCGGACACCGTCAAAAAGCCCATCAGGCCCGCCAGTCCGCCGGACAGCAGCATGGTCCGCATGATGATCTTCGGCACGTTCATCCCCGCGTACCGGGCCGTGGCCTCGCTCTCGCCCACAACGTAAATCTCATACCCCTGCTTGGAATACCGCAGGTACAAAAACATCAGCACCGTGGCCGCCAGCACGATAATCCACCCGATATGAACCCCAAACACCTTGGGCAGCTGGGCCGCCGGGGCAAACATGGCAATCTTCGGAAAGGAGCTGGTGGGCGCCTTCCAGGGTCCGTTCTGGAAATACTTCTCCACGCCCAGGATGATATAGTTCAGCATCAGGGTGAACAGGGTCTCATTGGTGCCCCATTTGGCCTTGAACACCGCGGGCAGCAGGCCCCACAGCGCCCCCGCCGCAATCGCCGCCAGGGCCATCACCATCAGAAGGGCCGCCCCGGGCAGGCGGTCCGCCCAGAACAGCGCGAAGTACGTGGACGCAATGGCTCCCGCCATAATCTGGCCCTCCGCGCCGATGTTCCAAAACTTCATTTTGAAGGCCGGGGCAATCGCCAGGGCCGTGCCCAGCAGGGGAATCGTGATTTTGACCGTCTCCCGCAGGGCCACCTTCGTAAACAGCGCGCCCTTCACCAGGTCCCCGTACACCGCCAAGGGGTTGTGACCCAGCACCAGCACCAGCAATCCCCCGGCGGCCAGCGCCAGCAGAAGAGACAGGCCCCGGACCCCCCAGGCCTTCCCCCGGGGCATGCTGTCCCGCTTCGCAATCCGGACCAACGGCTCCTGATGGACCGCTCCGCTCATTTCGCCCCCTCCTTTCCCCGCACCTGGGTCATCATCAGACCCACCTGCTCCTTCGTGGCCGTCCGGCCCTCCACAACGCCGGACACCTGCCCGCCGCACAGCACCAGAATCCGGTCGCACAGCTCCAGCAGCACGTCCAGATCCTCGCCCACGTAGATCACCGCCACGCCCTTTTCCTTCTGCTCGTTCAACAGCCGGTAAATCGTATACGAGGAGTTGATATCCAGCCCCCGAACCGGGTACGCCGCCATCAGCACCGTGGGCGCGGAGGCAATCTCCCGGCCCACCAGCACCTTCTGCACATTGCCCCCCGACAGGCGCCGGACCGGCGTGTCCGTCACATCCGGAGCGGAGACCTCCAGCTGCTTCATCACCACCTCCGCCAGCTCACGGGGGGAACGGCGGTCCACCAGCAGGCTCTTCCCGCTGCGGTAGCTGCGAAGCATCATGTTGCCCGCCATGCCCATGGAGGCCACCAGGCCCATGCCCAGCCGGTCCTCCGGCACAAAGGCCAGCGACACCCCAAGGTCCCGGATGGCCATGGGGTCCTTTCCAATCAGGTCCTCCCGGTCCTTGCCCTCCTCCGCCGGCGTGTAGTAAACATGGCCCTGCTGCACCGGCTGGAGGCCCGCGATGGCCTCGCACAGCTCCTTCTGCCCGGAGCCCGCGATGCCCGCGATGCCCAGGATTTCACCGCTCCGGGCCGTGAAGGAGACATCCTTCAGCACCGTGACTCCCTCGCCGTTGACGCAGGTCAGCGCTTCCACCGCGAGCCGGTCTACCGGGTCCCTGGGCTCCGGACGGTCGATATTCAGCGTCACCGCATGGCCCACCATCATGTCCGTCAGCGCCTGGGGATTGGTCTCCGGCGTGTTCACCGTGTCGATGTACTCCCCCTTCCGGAGGACCGCCACCCGGTTTGACACAGACATCACCTCGTGGAGCTTGTGGGTGATGATGATAATGGACTTGCCGTCGGCCGCCATGGTCTTCAGTATCTGGAACAGCTTATCCGTTTCCTGGGGCGTCAGAACCGCCGTGGGCTCGTCCAGAATCAGCACGTCCGCTCCCCGGTAGAGCACCTTTACAATCTCCACCGTTTGCTTCTCCGACACCGACATGTCATAGATTTTCCGGGCCGGGTCAATCTCAAAGCCGTATTTGCCGCTGATTTCCCCAATTTGAGCCGAAATCGCCTTCCGGTCCAGCTTCCCCTGCCCCGGCAGGCCCAGGACAATGTTCTCCGCCGCCGTCAGTACGTCCACCAGCTTGAAATGCTGGTGAATCATGCCGATGCCCAGGTCAAAGGCGTCCTTCGGCGAACGAATGGAAACCTCTTTGCCGTGGACGAAAATCTGCCCGGCGTCCGGATAGTAGATCCCCGACAGCATGTTCATCAGCGTGGTCTTGCCGCTCCCGTTCTCGCCCAGGATCGCCAGGATCTCCCCCTCCCGGACAGTCAGGTCCACCTTGTTGTTGGCTACCACCTCTCCAAACACCTTGGTGATGCCCTTCAATTCAATGGCATTGCCCATGGGCCTCTCTCCCTTCTGATTGGCAAATAGATCACGCAGGGCGGAACCGCGGAAACGCGGTTCCGCCCTGCTGGCGTCAGCGGTTGAACTGTCTTGCAGAACTCAGTTTAAAGTTCTTTTTGCTTCTTTTTCTGGCTTCGCTCAGACGGACTCCACTAAGCTTTTGCTTCGCAAAAGCAAGTGTCGTTCAGTCTTTCAAGAAAAAGAAGAGAAAAACCCAAGCTCAGCTCTCGGTAATGCCCTCAATGATGTTGTCCCAGGAGGGTGCGGAGCCCAGCTCCAGGGAGGACTCGTCATAAAACTCGCCGGCAGGCACCAGCTCGGAAACCGTCTTGCTCTCGTCAAAGGCGTTGTAGCCGTTCAGAGGGCCCTCAAACACGTGGAGTTCCCCGGAAATCAGCTTGGCCATGGCCTCGTCAATGGCCTCCTGGGTGCCCCCGGCGGCAATCGCGTCGTTCAGCGCAGTGATCTCAACCGCGCCCTCGGCCAGACCGGCGGTCCAGTCCACGTCAATGGGCGTGCCGTCCAGCATGCACTGAACCGCATAGGTCATATAGACGCTCCAGTCAATGCGGGAGGAAATCAAGGAGGCGTTGGGCGCGGCCTTGATCTGGTCGGAGTTGTAGCCCACGCTCCACACGCCGTTGGACTCAGCCGTGGTGGCGGGAGCGGTGGAGTCGGAGTGCTGGCTGATCACGTCGCAGCCGTTGTCAATCAGCGCCTGGGCCAGACGGGCCTCCACCGTGGGGTCGTTCCAGCTGTTGGCGTACTTGACCTCCATGGTCACGTCAGGGTTGACGCTCTTGGCGCCCAGATAGAAGGCGGTGTAGCCGGAGACAGGCTCGGCATAGTTGAACGCGGACACATAGCCCAGCTTGTTGGTCTGGGTCTTCAGACCGGCGGCGATGCCGGCCAGGTAGCGGGCCTCATAGATGTTGGCAAAGGCGTTGTGGACGTTGCTCAGGCCGGAGTCCGCGGCCTGAACGCCGGTCAGGTGGCAGAACTGAATGTCAGGATAGTCGGAGGCCACCCGGATCACGTAGTCCTCAAAGCCGAAGGAGGTGGCAAAGATGATGTTGCAGCCCTCTTCCGCCAGCTCCCGGAGGTAAGTCTCACAGGTGGAGTCCTCGGGGCAGTTGGCCTTGGTGATGACGTTGGCCTCGGGCACGCCCAGAGCGGACATCATGCCCTTGGCGCCCTGCACGATGTTGTAGGTGTAGCCCATGTCGCTCTCGTCGCCGATGTTGACAAAGCCAATCTTGATGCTCTCCGCAGTCAGGCCGCCGCCGGCAGGCTCCTGGTTGTCCGCAGGCTCCTGATTGTCAGGGGCATTGGTGGGCGCGCTGGTCTGCGGGGTCTGGTTGTCCCCGTTTCCGCCATTTCCACCGTTTCCGCCGCAGGCGGCCAGGGACAGCGCCATCGCGCCAGCCAGCAGCAGGGCAAGCAATTTCTTTTTCATGTGAATTGTTCCTCCTTTTGTATATTCAAGAGACAATATTACCACGGCAGATGCCGAAGGTAGCAAACTGAAATTGAGTGCACAGTTTAAAGTTCTTTTTGCTTCTTTTTCTTTCCAGAAAAAGAGGCGCAGCTAGCAGAACTCAATGCTGCCGTCCTCGCTCATGGACTTGACCCGGGCCAGAGACTCCACCCGCAGGCCCTTGGCCCGGAGCAGCTCGCCGCCGGGCTGGAACGCCTTTTCCACCGCGATGCCCGCGCCTACCACAACCGCCCCGGCGTCCTCCACCAGCTTGGACAGGCCCATCAGCGCCGCGCCGTTGGCCAGAAAATCGTCAATCAGCAGCACCCGGTCCCCAGATGTCAGAAACTCCTTGGCCACAATAATGTCGTAGACCTTTCCGTGGGTGAAGGACTCCACCTTCGCCGTGTACACCCCGCCGTCAATGTTCTTCGTCTGGGTCTTCTTGGCGAAAATCACCGGCACGTTAAAATACTGGGCCGCCACGCAGGCAATGCCAATGCCGGAGGCCTCAATGGTCAGAATCTTCGTCACGTTCTGGTCCCCGTAGAGCCGGTAAAATTCCTTGCCCATCTCGTTGAACAGGCCGATGTCCATCTGGTGGTTCAAAAAAGCGTCCACCTTCAGCACATTGCCCGCCCGGATCTTGCCGTCCCTGCGGATGCGCTCCTCCAGCAGCTTCATGCCCGGTTCCCTCCTCTATTCTCTCCCAAAAATGCCCCGCTCAAAAAGCGGGAAAGTGGACAGGAGAGAAACACCGGTCCACTTCGTTTGTCAGGGTTAGATTATGAGCTGTTCCAGCGGTCCCGGCGGCTTGTCCGCCCTCTCCTGGAAACACTTCTATTTTACTCGAAAATGCCCGGAACCGCAACCGAAACTTTTCCAGAACCCGCAAAAAAATGTGCAAATCCGCCCGTTTAAACTCGTCACTTCCCACAAAGTCGGAACCGTTTCCGACCGCGGAATCAGGAAAAGAATAAAATCTCTCCCGTTCCGGCCGCCGCTCAGGCTGATTTTATCGAAATGTAAGGTTTTTACCGATATTTTCCCTTGTATCCAGGGCGGGCCTCTGCTAAAATGTAGTTACCATAATTCCGATTCCTTTCCACCTTACGCCCTATGAAACGAGGTATTTTTACATATGCGTCATTCCTTCAAACACCGGCTGTGCGCCGGAACCCTCTCCCTGCTGCTGATGCTCTCCGCCGCCCCCTCCGCCCAATGCGCCGGGATCTACCTGGACGTGCCTGAGGGCCACTGGGCTGTAGGCTACATCGAACAGGCGCACGCCTACGGCATCATGGAGGGCGTGGGTTCCTCCTCCTTTGGCCTGGGACAGACCCTTTCACGGGCCCAGTTCGCCGCGCTGCTCCGGAAGTTCTTCCAGTGGCAGCCGGTGAGCGGCGGGGAAGCCCACTTCTCCGATGTGGCCCCGGACGCCTGGTATTTTGACGAGGTGGAGACCGCCTACGCGCAGGGCATCCTGGACGGCGAGGACGATCACTTCCGGCCCGATGCCGACATCACACGGGAGGAAATGGCGATTCTGCTGGTCAAGGCCCTGGGGTTCCAGGCGCTGGCCGAGCAGTGGGTGGCGGAGGCCCCCTGCCCCTTCCCCGATGTGAAGGAACATCAGGGCTACATCTCCATGGCCTACGATTTCGGCATGGTCACAGGCATGGAGGACGGTCAATTCCATCCCAAAAGCTCCGCCACCCGGGAACAGGCCGCGGCCATGATGGTCCGGGTTTACGAGCGCTACAGCGCGCGGCTGGAGTGGCTTCACGGCTTTTACGCCCTGAGCGCCTACAGCCAGCTGGATTTGACCGGTTCCCTGGACGGCGTCTCCGTGGGCTGGGCCAAGCTGGAGCTGAACGAGCTGGGCCAGCCCTACATCAACGACCAGAAGGTGAACAGCAACGACTGGGTGAAGCCCGAGGGGGCCGGTGAGGTCCTGGACCATCTGGCTGCCGCCGGGGTGCCCTGCAATCTGAATATATACGGATCGGATGTCAACCTTCTGAGCACGCCGGAGGCCCGGACCGCCTCGGTTCAGGCCATGGTTTCCGCCGCTGCGGGCTATGCGGGGCTCACCATCGACATTGAGGGCATGAAGGCGGACAACAGGGAGAATTTTACCGCCCTCATGACCGAGCTGCGGGCCGCGCTGCCAGCGGAACAGACGCTGTATGTCTGTATTCAGCCCAACACCTGGTTTGACGGCTACGATTTCCGGGCCCTGGGCGAGCTGTGCGGCAAGGTGATTATGATGGCCCATGACTTCGACTGGTCCGTGCCGGACTACTATGTGGGCAGCGGCAAGACCGATAATCCCGGCGCGCCGCTCACCCGGATTTACGACACCCTGCGGACCCTGGTGGATCCCAACACCGGCGTCCGGGACCAACGCAAAATCGCGCTGGCGATTTCCATCGCCAGCGTGGGCCTTTCTGTGGACGAGGAAGGGATTCTGCTCAGCCAGACCAAGTATCATCCCTCGCCCTCCACGGTCATCAAGCGCCTGCGGCAGGAGGATACCCAAATGGGTTATTCCGAGCTCTACGGGACCTCCTACATCTACTATCACGACGAGGAGGGGAACCGCTACCGGCTCTGGTACGAGGACGCCCGGAGCGTGGAGGCCAAGATTCAGCTGGCCCGGATGTTCGGCATCAACGGCATCTCCCTCTGGCGGCTGGGCAATATCCCGAATTACGACGATCCGGGACTCCACTATGACGCCTGGAGCGCAATCCTGGCCGAGCGATAACCGGTTTCTCTTCGTTTCTTGGAAGAAGAGAAGCAAACGAACTTTTTGCAAAACTTCGTTTTACTGCTAATCTTTTCCGCTGTTTGAGTCGATGTTATCAAAGGTCAATTTTAAATGGGCGCCTGCTTCTCCGGCTTAAACAGGCGCCGGGAAAGAAGGAAGCTTCGGTGAACGACTCACACACATGGAAGGTCCGCGTAATGGACTTCCTGCTGATGACCCTGGGCACGGCGCTGGTGTCCGTGGGTGTGTACTTTTTTAAATTTCCCAATCACTTTTCCATGGGCGGCGTCTCCGGACTGTCCGTTTTGCTGGGCGAGGTGGTCAAGGTCTCCTTTCTGACCCCCTCCACCTTTAACAGTATCATTAACACCGCCTTCCTCATCGCCGGGTTTTTCGTGCTCAGCAAGGGCTTCGGACTGCGGACCGCTTACTGTTCCCTCCTCTACACCGGGCTCGTACAGCTCTTTGAGCAGCTTTGGCCCCTGAATGGGCCGATGACCGGCGAAACCATGCTCGAGCTGTTCTTTGCCGTCCTCCTGCCTGCCCTGGGGGCCGCTATCCTCTTCAATATCGACGCCTCCACCGGCGGCACCGATATCGCGGCCATGATTCTGAAGAAGTTCACTGGGCTGGACGTGGGCCGCGCTTTGCTGTGCTGCGACGTGCTCATCGCCGCCTCCGCCTTCTGGGTCTTCGGGGTCAAGGCCGGATTGTGCTCTGTACTGGGCCTGGTGCTCAAATCCGTGCTGGTGGACTCGGCCATCGAGTCCCTCAACCGCCGGAAGGCCTTCACTGTCATCACCGAGCAGCCTCAGCCCCTGTGCGATTATATCATGCAGGAGATGGGCCGGAGCGCTACCATCTGGGAGGCGAAGGGCGCTTACAGCGGGGCTGTTCACTGGGTCGTCCTCACCGCCCTGTCCCGGCACCAGGCCGTTCAGCTGCGGAATCACCTTCGGGTAACTGACCCGAAGGCCTTTATGATGGTGGAAAACACAAGCGAGATCTTTGGGAAGGGGTTCTTTCGGGCATGAAAAGGGACGGGGCTTTTGCCCCGTCCCTCAGCTTGTCGAAAAAGAGGAAATTAGATATAGGATGACAAAACTGCCAGGGCTTTGAGTGGGGGGATAGTGTGAAAGGGGGTCCAACTTGCCAGTGGCAAGTTGGATGATTTCGGGCGAAGCCACCTTAAATCAGAAGCCCCCGCTTTCGCGTGCAGTCACCCGCCCGCAGGCGACTGATTTCGTCAGAATGACGAAA
>JAAWCD010000089.1 GCA_022793095.1 Oscillospiraceae bacterium
GCGGCGGCGACCTGTTCATCTATGACGACGATGACAAGATCCAGAGCCTGAACAACAGCTGGGGCCTGATCAAGGCTTTCGGCACCGACGGCAATATCAACTACACCGGCAACACCGGTCTGAAGACCATTGTCGCTTCCCTGAACGAAGACGGCGTGCTGACCCCGGTTGACCGGCTTTCCACCAACACCAGCAACAAGCGCGTCATCCGTCTGATCGACACCGGCAAGAAGGTGCCCACCAGCACCAAGCTGCTGGGTGACGCCTACAGCACCAGCACCACCTCCGGCACCGCTTACAATGTAAACGGCACTACTGACGTGACGAACGGCGCCAAGGTGGAGGTCCGTGCTCTGAACAGCACTGTTTACTACTATGTCTATCCCAGCAGCAGCAGCCGGGGCAACCCCATTGTTCGGGAGTACACTGGCTATAACCGTCTGCCTGAGCTGAAGGAGAGCGAGATCGAAGACGTTTACACCGTCGGCACCATGGTCAACCGTGATGTCACCGGTGAGAACCGCACCTACTTCACCGCCAATGTGGTCGTAGTCGAGGTTGCCGGCACCTACAAGGGCGGCGCGGAAGAAGTCCTGGTCGTGGATACCCCCGTGGTTGGCAACGGCGTCACTGAGGACACCCTCCTGGTTATCCGTGCCAACGGCGCGATGGAGGAAATCCAGGTTGACCTGTCCGCTTCCAAGGGCGTGAAGACCATTGAGCAGTCTGGCATGGGCTCCTATGGCCCCGCCGGTACGAACAAGGTCATGCCCGGCCTCTACAAGATTTATGAGACCGACAAGTCCGGTGTTTATGAGATCGCTCCCATGAGCCACGCTGACATCCGCGACAGCGGACGCTACGCGGTCGGCCAGGTGAGCACCAGCGAGTACACCAGCATTGACCAGTATGTCGAGGTCGCCGGATTTACCTACGCAAGCGACACGGACAACGACCTGAATAACACGAAGACCTCCACCAGAATCGTAAAGGATATTACGGACTCCAGCAAGCTGTACACCCTGAGCTACAAGGGCTGGAATGCGGATCTGAAAGATCAGACCGACTGGGCCGAGTACATGAGCGAGGCTGTGGACCGTGTGAACGACAGCACTGGCCTGAACCGTGAATTCGACGTGAAGGATCGGAACAACGAAGACACCCGTGTGAACGCCAACTTCAACGATGTCCTGATCCGCTATGACAAGGGCAACATTGTGTACGCGGTTTCCTTCGCCAACCTCATCAGCAGCCGCGAAGAGACCACACTGGCCAACACCAACAACGCTCAGCGCGTTTGGAACAATGTGAAGCCCGATCCCAAGGGCGTTGCTGGCGCTCCTACTCTGAAGTTCTATGGCAATGACGTCAACCTGGTTAGCGGTGAGTTTACTCTGACCGGCGCTAACGCGGTCACCTACCAGGACGCTAAGAACTTCACGGGCCTCTACTCCCTGGATGTGGGGAATGGCGATATCGTCATCCCGAAGAACATGCAGCAGCCTGTGGCTAATGTGGACGGCGTGACCTACGAAGGCACGATTCTGGGCGATGACGGCGAGTACTACAAGTTCAAGTTGGAGCAGAAGGCGGCCAGCGGCAATAACAAGCTCGCCAACTGGGAAGATCCTGCAAATCCCGTCGAGATCGTTGACGCGAATGGGGATACCGCTTGGGACAACTTCGTGTTCCCGAACGATAACGCGCCCTGGCGGATCAGCGACTTTGTGGAAAGATACCGTCCCATGGATGTGAACGCGACTGCTACCTACAAGTTCACTACGAACAGCTTGAAGGAAGTTGTTGTCACTTACGACCCGAGCGAGAAGGATCCCTGGAATCTCGGCGAAGCTGAGAAGAACATGACCACTGCTGACGTGGCGATTGTGCTTGTGACGGTCCATTCTGAAGACGGCAAGTCCCACAATAGCTATGAGCTTAAGAAGGCTAACACTACCGTCGTGGACTGGCTGGAAGAGTGGAACAAGGTTGGCTATGGCATCACCGGCGACTTCTATCTTATGAAGTCCGGCGATCAGAGTGGCGACGTACAGCTGGTTGACATGCGGGTTGATGAAACCGGCAAGACAATCGCTAAGGTCCTTACGGAAGGCGCCAGCGCGATTGACAAAGCCGCGACGCAGGCCGCGAAGGAACAGGCGTACAAAGACGCTTATGACGCTTTGGTGAAGGCTGTTGAGGACGCCATTCGGTTCCGCCTTGATGAAATCATGGGCAAGTCCGGTCAGACTACCGCAGATGGTAAGGACATTTATAACAACTGGTGTGCTACTCTCCATAAGAGATTTGATGCCACACTTGACGCATTGGCTACCGCGAAGACAACGACCGCGAGCAAGACCAGAGATGAGAAAATCGTAGCGTTGATCAACGCCTTCAACGGCAACAATGACGCTACCGGTAATGTTGGCGCATCTGCCCTTGTCCGGCACTACGACGCCGGTAAGATCTTGGACGGCAATTGGACCTGTCCGGGCGGCGATGACGAGTACAAAACCGGCTGCAACCATACTAACCATCAGTAAGTTTCTTTTCCCCCAAGGGCTTCGGCCCTTGGGGGATTCCCCTTTTAGCGGAACGCGAGATAGGCGTAAGTAATTCCCTCCCTGTTGGTATAAGTTGTTGCGTTAGTGACGTATTTTACGGTAAAGCCGGTGTCTGTACGCTGAAAATGCGCTCCCATGCTGCCTCCGCAAACCATCAGGTTGCTCAGATAGTACCAGGAGCTTTCCGGAGTTACCTTCCCAGTGATGATCACGAAGGACGGCTTGAACCCCAGCGTGATGGTCTGGGTGCCTCCGTTGCCGGTAAAGGACCCGATGACGTGGCCTGAGCTGGTGACATGCTGTTCCAGAGCAGTCCGCTGATCGGCTTCCGCCTTCAGCGCCGCGTCAATGGCGGAAAAGTTTTCATTGAATTCCGTGCGGAGAAAATTGTCCTCCGGCTCCCAGAGGTGGAGCTTGAGGTTTTGGCTTTTGTTGGTTGACATGACGGCCTCCTTTTTCTTTGTTCCTTTTCTTGAACGAAAAGGAACCGAAAAGAACGTTAAACTGCGCTTACAATAGCAGTTTATAAGGCCCAAAGCAGCATTTTTGTGGTACTTTTTTCATGATGCGGTTGAAAGAACTGTCATTGCCAATTTAGAAGCTGTATTCATAGCCAGGGAATGGCAGAAGGATGTTGTTGTCAGGCAAGCCAATTTTTCGCCGGAATCCTTGGTGGATTCCGGCGAAAAATTGGCGCGGCATGGCGGCAAAAGACGGGTTCAGATGCCGTTCAAGGGTTGTGAATACAGCTTCTTAACCAGAACCAAAGCCCCTGCCGGCGGCAACGCCGGCAGGGGCTTTGTATGTACGGTGTCAATCCTGCATCCAGCGGGAGTAGTCCAAATGAGCGTACTTGTCCAGATAGCGGGTAGGCATCTGGAATGCGTCGCGGCGGAAGGGCGGGGCCAGTTGGGTGCCGTCTACCACGAACTCCAGAATCGTGGTCACTTTGGACTGAAGCGCCTCCTGGAAGGCGGGAGCGATGTCCTCCACCGCCAGCAGCTCTGCGGCCTGGAGGGCGTACCCCACCATGACGCCGCCAGAGGCCAGCAGGGTCACGTCCGTTCCGGAGGACAGCGGGTCGGCCTGAAGCAGCCTGCACTGATATGCTTCGTCATGTACAGCGGGCAGTTCCTTCCGATGCAGCCGGAGGTACACGGTCCCAGGATGCTCGATGATCTGGGGCATGACGCTGAGCAGTTCCGCCTCATCGCAGGGCTCAAACAGGACAAGCTCAGGAATACTGCGGAGAACCCCGAGATCTTCTATGGCCATATGGGCGCCCCCATTGTGCTCTGCTGTAATGCCAGGGCCGGTACCCACAATCTTGACATGCTGTTTCGCACAGGCGGCCGTCCTCCGCCATGCGCTCCATCATGTAATGACTGAATACCTTTCTCATTTCCATTGTTTTAAGGAACCACTGATTAAATCGGAGCGCGTGGATGAAATCAGTGGTTCCTTAACCCTCAGCCAGGTCTGCCATAGCAGACTCATATTCCCGCTGTCCCACAGCCATGCTGTGGCTTGCGCTTCCCGCCTGCCCGGCAAAGGAAACGCCTTTTCCCTTCCAGGTCTCAGCCGTACCGTACATCTCCGGCGCGGCGGGGATGTTTCCCTGTCCTGCGGCCACCAGGAAGGGCGCATTCTTACGAATGCGCCCCAGCTTGTCGAAAAAGCAGGAATTTAAAATAGGGTGTCAAAACTGTCAGGGCTTTGAGCGGGGGGATAGTGTGAAAGGGGGGCGAAGCCCCCGCTTTCGCGTGCAGTCACCCGCCCGCAGGCGACTGATTTCGTCAGAATGACGAAATCAGTGTCAGGCTGTCGACTTTTTCGACAGCCTGGGGCGCATTCTTCCGAATGCGCCCTTCCTTATTGTGTGGACAGATTGGGACATCCTGAGGGATCCGGTCCCTAGTGCACACACTGGAGCGGAGCGGGCTTTCCCCTCAAACATCATTTCAAAGTTCTCTTTCCGTCTGCTTCACGAACCGAAGTACACGCGCCAAGCGCTGAATCGTGCTCTTCTGAACAAAAAATTTGCTGCCGGGCGAAACGAACCGCCCGGATTAGGTCATCCTGATAGAGACAGCCTTTGCTGTACATTGGAAGAACATCATTCCTATCAGATTTTGCAAATGGAGGACCTGAAATGTCAGAGATTACACAAGGAATCCTACTCCCCTTTTCCGGCACAGCACTAGGCGCGGCCTGCGTCTTTGCCATGCGCGGGGGACTGCATGCAGTGCTCCAGCGGGTTTTAACCGGGTTTGCGGCTGGGGTCATGGTGGCGGCATCCGTATGGAGTCTGCTGGTCCCGGCTATAGAGCAGGCGGAGGATATGGGCCAGCTGGCGTTCCTCCCTGCGGCCGCTGGCTGCTGGCTGGGTGTGCTGTTCTTGTTGGCGCTGGATCGGACGATTCCCCATCTGCACCAGAACAGCGGCCAGCCGGAGGGGCCTCATACGCAGCTCAAACGGACTACCATGCTGGTATTAGCCGTCACCATCCACAATATCCCGGAGGGCATGGCGGTGGGCGTAGTATTGGCAGGCTGGGCGGCTGGGAACGAGACAATTACAGTCACCGGAGCGCTGGCCCTGTCCATTGGCATTGCCCTCCAGAACTTCCCGGAGGGTGCCATTATCTCCCTGCCTCTGCGGGCGGCGGGCGTGGGAAAAGGACGTGCTTTTCTGTACGGTGTTCTTTCCGGCGCGGCGGAGCCCATCGCCGCCCTGCTCACCCTTTGGGCGGCGGGTCTCATTCTCCCGGCCCTGCCCTACCTTCTCGGCTTCGCTGCGGGCGCCATGATTTATGTGGTGGTGGAGGAGCTGATTCCGGAGGCGTCTGCCGGGGAGCACTCTAACTTGGGAACGCTGTTCTTTGCGGCTGGATTTACCGTCATGCTGGCCCTGGATGTGGCATTGGGGTGAGCAGCCGCACAACAGACCGTGGGACAGACCGCGAAAAAGAATCTGAAATTATAGACTGAATAAATAATCTTAATTTCACAAAAATTGCACAGTAATATATACTATGCTTAGGCCTTGTTTGAACCATGGCAATGTGCCCAAACAGCGCTCCTTTTTCCGCTTGGGCGGCACAATTTTCCCTTGAAATCTTTTGGGATTCCTGCAAAAAAACTGTTTGCCAGACAAAAAATTTCCTCGCTGTTTGGGCATGCCGCCATGGTTCAAACAAGGCCTAATCTATTTGAACATCAGGTGAAGACATGGATGCGAAGCTTTTGTCTCTGGCCGCCTGCGGCAGCAATCCCGGCGGAGAGCCCGCCCCCGGTACGGAAACCAATTCAGGCGCTGCCCCCAGCTCCGCGCCTGCCGGAGAAAAAGCGGTCAATATCGGCATCACCACAGATCCCCAGGTGGTCAACCCGCCGAACGACAACAACGGTACTGCCTTTGAGATTTCCAAGATTATGTTTATCCCCCTGATGGA
Organism: Oscillospiraceae bacterium; assembly: GCA_022793095.1. Classification (GTDB taxonomy): domain Bacteria; phylum Bacillota; class Clostridia; order Oscillospirales; family Oscillospiraceae; genus JAAWCD01. The sequence continues at coordinate 6,023 of JAAWCD010000089.1, forward strand.
CATCAGCGAAGACCTGGAGTTTGTTCCCGCGCTGGCCAGAGAAGTGACCACAGAGGACAACATCACCTTCACCATCCGGCTTCAGGAAGGGATCAAGTGGTCGGACGGCGAGGATGTGACAGCGGATGACACCATTTTCACCCTGAACCTGATTACCAATCCCCAGGTGGGCTCCACGGTGGCGTCCTACCTCAATTGTATTCAGGGCACGGAAAGCACAGGCTGGATGCCTGAAGGGACCTCCGCTCTGGAGGGTGTGGCCAAGGTGGACGACTACACCCTGACTGTCACCTGTAAGGAGCCGGTGGCGGACAGCACCTTCCTGAGCAATGTGGCCTACCGCCTTCGCACAGTGCCGGAGCATGTGCTGAAGGATGTGCCCCTTGAAAATGTCCTGCAAAGCGATTTTGCCCTGTCGCCCACTGTGGGCAACGGCGCGTTTCTTTTCCAGGAATATGTGTCCGGCCAACATGTCTCCCTGACCGCCAACCCCAATTACTACAAGGGCGCACCCAAGCTGGCCAGGCTGAACCTGGTGATTCTGAGCGCGACTCAGGTCGCCACGCAGCTGGAGACCGGTGAGATCGACATGGCTTATCCCGGATCTGTGGAGAGCGGAGACTATGACGGACTGCTGGCGCTGTCCCACATCCGCTCGCTGGAGGGGGACCCGGTCTCTGTCCGGAATCTGATCATCAACAACCAAAAGGTGGACAACGTGCAGGCACGTCAGGCCATGAATCTGGCGGTGGACCGGGCGCTGATTGTGGATCGCATGATGGGCGGCTATGCCAATATTCAGGCAACCATCGTCACCCCGGCCAGCAAATACTACGGTATGTTTGCCGGCCTGGAGCTGTGGGACGTGGCCTGACGCCGCTTCCCCCGAGAAAACACGCTGCGGCAATGGAGGAAGCCCTTATGAGTCAAGATGTATTACAGGCAGACCATTTGCAGGTGGCCTTTGACACAGAGAACGGCGAGCTGATCTGCGTGGACGACGTGAGTTTTTCCGTCGCCAGCGGCAAAAACGTTGCTCTGGTGGGAGAGTCCGGCTGCGGAAAGAGCGTCACGTCGCTGTCCATCCTGCACCTGCTGGGCAAGCATGGGAAAATCACCGGCGGAACCGTCCGGTTTCAGGGCCGGGACATTACCCATCTGCCGGAACGGGAGATGGACCACATCCGCGGCGCTGAAATCTCAATAATTTTTCAGGAGCCCATGACCAGCCTGAACCCTGTTCTGACCATTCAGTATCAGATGGAAGAAATCCTGCGGCTTCACACTGGAAACAGCGGCCAGGAAAACCACAAGGAGGTACAGCGGCTCCTCACGCTGGTGGGCATCCCCAACCCGGAGCGGGTTTTGAAGGGATACCCTCACGAGTTGTCCGGCGGAATGCGCCAGCGCGTTATGATTGCCATGAGCCTGGCCTGCAAGCCTAAGCTGATTATTGCGGATGAGCCCACCACCGCCCTGGACGTGACTATCCAGGCCCAGATTCTGGCCCTGATTAAGTCCCTTCATGAGCAGACCGGAACCTCGCTGCTGCTGATCACCCATGACATGGGCGTCGTGGCGGAAATGGCGGATGAGGTCGTGGTCATGTACGCCGGACAGGTGGTGGAGCGGGCGGATGTCTTTGAGCTGTTCGATCACCACAGACACCCTTACACCGAAGGGCTGATGCAGTCCATCCCCCAGCTGGACGGGGATGTCTCCGTTCCCCTGACGCCTATTCCGGGTATGGTGCCCTCGCTCCGGGAGATGGGGACTGGCTGCCGGTTTGCGCCCCGCTGCAAATACGCGGCTCCGGAATGCTCCGCCAGGGCTCCTGCCCTGGTGGAGGTGAAGCCGGGCCACTATGTGCGCTGCCACAAGTATGGAGAGGAGGGAAACGCCGATGGCTGAACAGACTGCGCCGCTGCTGGGGCTGGTGGGGATGCCGGAGCGAAGCAAACACAGCTACCCTCATGAGTTTTCCGGCGGACAGCGCCAGCGGATCAGCATTGTCCGTGCCCTGGCCCTGCGCCCCAGGCTGATTATCTGTGATGAAGCGGTGTCCGCCCTGGACGTGTCCATTCAGGCCCAGATTCTGAACCTGCTTCGGGAGCTTCAGGGGGAGCTGGGGCTGGCCTACCTGTTCATTTCCCACGGCCTGGGGCCGGTCAAGTATATCAGTGACCGGGTCGCCGTGATGTACCTGGGTAAAATCGTGGAAACAGGCGCCCGGGAAGCGCTGTTCAGCGCGCCCAAGCACCCCTATACCAAGGCGCTGCTCAGCTGCTATCCCATTCCGGACCCCCACAAGCGGGACACGCCCAAGCTTGTCCTCTCCGGCAATGTGCCCAGCCCCGTGGCGCCGCCCAGCGGCTGTCATTTCCACGAGCGCTGCCCCGATGCCCGTCCGGAATGCGCCCGGCGGGAACCCCAGCTGCGGGGCTGCGGTCATATGGCCGCGTGTCACTTTGTGTAAGAGCCTGTTCAAAATCTCCGGGTGCGCTGGATGGGCCGGAATTTTTTCGTCCGGCAAGGAAAAAAGCGCAGGAATACTGGATGTATTCCGAGCATGTTTGACGCAGCTGGACGGAAAAAGGCCGGTTCAGACGGTGTGCC
>JAAWCD010000090.1 GCA_022793095.1 Oscillospiraceae bacterium
CACTGATTTCATCCACGCGCACGTCTTGACGGCAAACGTTCCGCCTGGACTTCGTGAAAAAAGTTTGAAATCTTTTTGGATTCCTGCACTTTTTGTCACTCGTCAGACAAAAATTTCGCTCGCCAATCCGCACACGCCGATGAAATCAGCGGTTCCTTAGAAGGAAAATTGATCTGTGTAATACCGGGTCACCGGATGCCGGTACTGCCCCAGCGGAACCGGGGCGAAGGAGCTCTCAATCCCATTCGCTCCCTTCTGGAGGTGAATCCAGCCGAGCAGCGACGCATCCCGGCCGGGATAGTCGGTCCGGTAGTGCCCGGCCCGAGTCTCCCTCCGCTCCAGCGAGGCCCGCAGATAGAGCTCAGTCACCAGCGAAATGGCCTCCACCTCGTAAAGCTTACAGAGGTAGTGGGGGTCGGACGCGCCCATCCGGGGGACCAGCTCCTCCTTGACCTGTTGACAATATGCCATGGCCCGCTGCAGGCTCTCCTCGGTTTTGATGAGGCAGACATTGTAGGGGTCCACCAGTTCCTGGAAGCGTCGGAGCACCTCTTTGGGCTGGATGCCCGGGCGGTCCAGAGGTGCGTACAGCGCGTTCTGCTCCTGAGCCAGCTCCGCCGCGCTGAGGGCAGGAGGCAGCTCCCTTCCCACCAGATCGTCCGCAATGCTCTTCCCGGCCAGATAGCCGGTGGTGGCCGTGGTGCTCAGATCAAAGCCGCCGATGTAATTGCCGGAATCAAGGAAGCGGCTCCGCCCGGCGGCAAACAGTCCGTCCACGTTGGTCCGGCCATAGGGGTCGGCCACCATGCCGCCGAAGGTGGCCATAATCTGAGGAACCCACTCCGTCCGGCCGCTGAAAAAGTCGATACCCAGCGCCTTCAGCTTCTCGTGATTCAGCACCTGCCAGCCGGAATTCGGCGTCACATAGGGCAGATTCTCCGGCGCGATGCCGCTGGTGTCAAAGTACACCGGGCCGTTGCCCTTTTCCATCTCCAGTGCCATGGCGATGGTGGTGTAGTGGGGGTCCGTATTGCCCCCCAGCACCGGGGAGTATTGGCGCATGAAATCCTCGCCCTTGGCATTGACGAAGCGGGCCCCCAGGGGCAGCAGAACCGTCTGTCCCTCCCAGGCGAACAGCTTGGGCACGTTCCACACCCGGGCGAATTCAAAGTTGGTCAGCTTGACGCCCGCGTCATAGGCCAGCCTGGTACCGTCGCCGGTGGCAGTGTTGTTGCCATAGGATGCCTTCCAGCCGTTGCAGCCGGAGGCCAGAAGCACCGCCTTGGCGCGGATGCAGTAGAATTCTCCTGTGCGGCAGTGGAAGCCCACCGCGCCGCACACCCGGCCCTTTTCCTTCAACAGCCTGGTAATCATCACCCGGCCCAACCGGCGGACGCCGGTGCGCTGCATCTCTCCGGCCAGCGCTTTCCGCATGTCCTCGCCGCCCCGGCCCTTTTTCACGGCGCAGCACAGCTTGAAGTGGTCCAGTCCCCGCTGGGGAATCCCCTTCAGCCGCCCGTTTTCATCGTAGGCGTACTGACAGCCCAGACGCTCATACTCCTTCAGCCGGTCGTAGGAACCCCGGAACAGTGTCTCCATCAGCTCCTGGTCGCACAGGCCGTCGTAGTAGTAGACCAGATCCTCCACCCAGCGGTCCAGGTCCTCCCCCGGCGTCACCGCGTCGAAGTCGCCGCCGGCCAGGGACATCAGTCCCCCCCAGTCCGCCGCGGACTTGTCCACGATCAACACGTCGATGGACGCGCTTTCCTCTTTGATTCGCTTGGCCGCCCACATACCAGCCGCGCCGCCGCCGACAATCAGCACGCTGGCGGTCAGCTGATGGACCGTTCTCTGTTCACTCATGCCGTCAGCCTCCTTCACATCGGGTAAACGGTGGGCAGAATTTCCTTGAAGGGATGGACAAAAATCGCCCCCGCCGGACACAAACGCTCACACACATAACAAGTCATACAGTCGTCAGGGTAGGCGATGTACGCCTTTCCCTCCTGGTTCAGCCGAAGCGTATCCAGTGGACACTGTTCCACACAGGTTCCGCAGCCAACACAGGCTTCCGAATCAATTTTCGTGATCATAGCCGTCTCACTCCTCCATATCCACGCGGCCGATGCAGGTCTCTGAAATGCGGGTGCACAGGAACAGGGCGATTGCGATGATGCCGCCCAGCACCGCCCAAGGCACCGTATAGCCGCCGGTCTTCTCCGCCAGCACGCCCACCAGGCCCACGCCGCAGGAGCGGACCACGGTGAAAATCGTCCAGATGATGGAATAGGCCTTCTTCTGGTCGTAACGGCCGAACACCTGGGTGGTCATGGACGAGCACAGGTTGTTGGCGCCGCCGATGGTCATGCCCAGCATGACCGTGGCCACAAAGACGGACCAGTTGCCCAGAGGCGCCACAAACACAATGACAGTCAGGATTTCCCATCCCATCATGATCATGGTCGCCCGCTTGGTGCCGAACCTGGTGTCGATCCAGCCGGTGAGGTAACTGCCGAAGAAGCCGCAGGCGCCGGCCACGCTCATACAGCCCAGGGCGAAGGTCTGGGAATAGCCGTAGGACATGACGGTGGGCACCAGCTGGGAGATACAGCCCACCACCATCATCATGATGCAGCCGTACACAATGGCGATCAGCCAGGTCTGAGGGGTGGCCAGCAGCTTCTTCACGGTCCAGGGGCTGGTCCGGGTGTAGCGGACGCCCTCCTCCCGCAGCGCCTGCGCCCGCTCGGGCGAGAGGCTCCGGTCGTTGTCCGGGAAGCAGCCGCACTCCTCGGGAAATTCCTTTACAAACAGGGTAATCATCAAGAAGCCCAGCAGCGCTGCCAGGGCGAACAGGTTGAAGCCTCCATGCCAGCCAAAGTGGTCCCAGCCGAAGACCAGCAGCCAGTTGATGCCCACCGTGGCCAGATTAAAGCCCATGGTGGTCCAGCCCATGACCAGCCCCTTTTTGGTGGGGAACCAGTTGGACACCAGAATGCCCATGCACAGGCCCACGCCGTTGCTGACGCAGTAGAGAACGATGATGACCGCCAGGTAGGCGGGAATGGTGGTCACATAGCCCCAGGCGAAAATGGCTGCGGCCAGACAGGCCATGGTGAACACCAGCAAATTGCGAGCGCCGAACTTCTGAACAATGACGCCCATCACCGCCAGGGCAATGGCGCTGATATAGCCGGAGATGGAAGCGAACACGGTCAGAGAAGCCCTGTCCCAGCCGAATTGATTGACAAATTGGGGAATGATGGTGTTGAGTCCGTCATTTCCGCAGGCCCCGGCCACAAAGGTGCAGATCATCATGCCCGCAATCAGCAGCCAGCCTCGTGTTCCAAAATTGGATCTGGTATCTTTCGCGCGCAGGACCTTCGCGTCTGTTTGATTTGACATTTGAATCCTCCCTCATGTCATCGGTATAGGGGGCACAGGGGGAGCGCTTTGCTCAGTTCCCGGTTGTTCCGGCCTGCTCCACCCTGCGGAACTCCTGCCGGGTTTGCGCGATCACCTCCCGGGCCACTGGGGAGAGCGGATAGTCCTCACTCCACAGGCAGCCGTAGGAGATTTCCGTGCCGTTTTCAATGGGAACCTGAACAATGGATTCCTTCTGTGCGTAATAGTTGACCAAATCCGACCAAAGGGCGGCGGCTGTGCCCTTTTCCACCATCTCGTGGCAAAGGCCGATATCAGTCGAGTGAATCAGGATGTTTGGCTCATATTGGCCGCCCAGCAGGTGCTGGAGGGAATCGCGCTCGTTGAAGTAGAGCGCGAAGGGGAGCGTTGCCATTTCCGGGATGGTAATGATCGGATGGGATGCCATGGGGTGGTTTTGGGGCAGCCCCAGGGCGATCCGCTCTTTGTAAACCGGCTCGAACCGCAGATTTTCCCGGCTCAGCCGAAGGTCCAGCTCATCCCGAAACGCGGGCCAGCTGATCAGCGCCATGCTGGACCCGTCAAAGGAAACGCTTTCCGAAACCTCTTGGACACTGCTCCGCTCCTGAATGGCAAAGCGCACCTGTGGAAAGCTCTGGTTCAGCGCTTTGAGAACGTTGGGCACCACAGTTACAATCATGATTGGTGTGGTATACAGAGTGAAGTCCGTTCCGATCTCCTTCAGCTCCTGCTGGTTTGCCTGGCTGATGCCGTCCATCATCTCCCAATAGGCCCGCTCGATCTCCCGCGCTCCGGCCATGACCTGTTCGCCTGCCATCGTCAGCCGGATCCGGTTGTTATTGCGGGCCAACAGCTTGGTACACAGTTCCCGCTCCATATTAGAAATGATCCGGCTCAGCCCCTGCTGTGTCATGAAGTGCTTCTGCGCGGCCTTGGTGATGGATCCGGTCTCGCCTACGCTGATAAAGTAATGCAGATCTTCGATTTTCAAGGACAATTCCCGCCTTTCCTCAAATGAAGAGCATATCCGCAAATCAGCGGCTCCTTAGCAACCTGCTTGCATCTTTTTCGCGGCTGAGCGCCCGTTCCCCTTGAACTGCGTCAGGATTTCTGCGGGAAAACGGCTTGTTCCACCAAAAATCTGGCGGCCCAGCCTGCATACCCCTGTGGATAAGCTCTTAATTTAGTATATCACAGACCGAGGAAAAGGGATCTTTAGGTCAAGTTTAGGGATTTGCCTGCCGAATAGCGGTCACCGGCCCCTCAGGTCCCTTGGTGACAGTGACAAAGCAATCGTTCAGAGTGGGGTTGGTGAATGGGAAGTCCACTCTGACATGGTTTCCCCGGGTCTCCTTCCGCTCCAGGGCGGACCAGCACACCAGCTCGCCCATCTGGAGGGCGTCGAACACCTCCAGTGCCCGCATCAGCTCATGGGCTGTGGCGCACCGCAGCCGCTTCAGCGACAGCTCTTTCAAATCGTTCAGGTATTTGAGACCTGCCCGGAGCAGCTTTTCCGACCGGGCGTTGTAGCCTCCGGCATAGTCGTCCATCAGCTGGTTGAGGGCGGTGTTCATGTCCTTCCAGCCTGGGCCGAAGTCCCGCTCCAGGAAGGAGGAGTATAGGGCCTGCTTTTCCAGGACGACCGGATGTCCGCCGGCCGAACCGGCCTGGGGCCGGCCTTTGGCATAGGCGGCCGCGTTCTCTCCGGCAATGCGCCCCATGGTGGCCGCGCCGGACACATGGCAGAGGATGTTGCCCACCTGGTCGCCCGCGCCGTAAAGGCCGGGAATGTTGGTGGCTCCGTTTTCATCAATCTGAACGCCCCGGCCCTGGAGGGAGCACTCATAGCTTCCGAATTCCACCATATGCCGGCGCAGGTCAATGCCCTGTTTGTCCATGGCCTCAATGAGGGAGGTGTCTCCCTCGCAGACAAAGGCCCAGTAAAGGTATTTCATATCCTCCTCTGAGAGCTCAGAGCAGTCCATGTAAACCGGCCCTTCGCCCCGTTCGGCCTTGTCCCGGAAGACCGAGGGCCAGATGTCGGAGGTCACGTCGCCGTGCTCTCTGGAGGGTCTGTCTACAAAGGGACCGATGTTTTTGCCCTCGATATCCCGCAGTACGCCAATCCAGGTGCCCTTGCCCGCCCGGACAAAGTATTTTGGGCCGGCGTGGATGCCGGGGATGTCCATATTGACCAAGGTGGCGCCCACCCGGTACATGGCGGCGCTGCCCGCGCCGGTGCAGGCGGGGCACCCGGCCACGTTGAACATCATGGCCGGCGTAGCTGCGGAATAGATACGGGTTGCCGCGCCGGTGGCGGTGACAATGGCCTTACACTCCACCAGCCGGAGCAGGGGTTCGTCCCGGGACACGTCCAGGGCCAGCGCGCCGCAGATTTCGCCCTGTTCGGTGGTGAGCAGCTCGGTGATAACGGTTTTGTTCAGGATGCGGACGCCCCGCTTTTTGGCCTCTCTGGTCAGGACGCTTTTCTGCTCATGACCGTCATATTTCAGATGGGTCCGCATGTGGCCGGGAAAGGCGTGGCCCTCGAAGGTCCATTTCCCGTCAATCTTCATGTTGATGCCCCAGCTGTGCCAGTCCTGGACCACTTCAAAAGTCCGGGAAGCGAACTTACGCAAAATATTGCCGTCTGCGTTTTTGCCGGCGAAGGTCTGCCGGAGTTCCTTCATGAACTGGTCCAAGGTGCCGTGGACCTCGGGTATGTAGCAGACAAAGTGGTCGTTTCCGGTGGTGCCGGAGCCGCTGCGCCGGGTGTCTGCTTTCTCTGTCACGATCACGTCCGCGCCGCCGTCAGCGGCAGCGATTGCCGCCATCAGGCCGCCCATACCGCCACCGGCGATCAGCACGTCACAGCGTTCAATTTCCTCTTTAATCGGGATCATTTGGCGCTTCCTCCCTTCTGGGTCACCGGCGAATCCATGGCCAGCAGCATCGCAGCCAAGGGATATTCCAGTTCAATCGCTCCCTTGGGGCAGTCCATCACGCAGGCCCGGCAGTGCCAGCACTCCTCTGGGTAACGTACGGCGGGCACAGCGCCTTTCTCGCAGGGGCCAAAGACGTCCATACAGCAGATTTGGACACAGGTTCCACATGCGGTACACTTTTCCTTCCGAATAATCGGCGGCATGATTCCTCACTCCTTTTTGTGTATTTCATCTCTTATCTGGCAAGAAAATGATATCATTTCGGGCAAAATGCCGCAACGAATGGTTCATTGTGCGCTCACCAACCGTTTTGTGTGGAACGGGGGCCGCGCCTGAAGCATCAGGCGCGGCCCCCTTAACGGAAACAAAATTGCAGCAGCGGAAAAGGCAGAGCTTGAAGAGGCGAGGGCGAAAAATGGACTCCTTCTGGGGAGTGCCCCAAAAAAATGGAAGTCCGCCGGCCATCGCCCGGCGGAGGACGTATTTGAGGAATTGAAATACCAGCGGGAGAGGATGGAGCGCCCGTCACCAAGAGCTTCATCACCGGCAAGACCATTTTGTGTGTTCCACATCGACAATAACAATGAAGCGGGCCGCCCATTTGTGGGGACAGTCCGCTTCGAATCTCTATACATATCCGGCATAAGGTGATAAAATAGAGTCAAGCCTAAGAGCCTGTTCAAAATCTCCTGGCACACCGTCTGAACCGGCCTTTTTCCGTCCAGCTGCGTCAAACATGCTCGGAATACATCCAGTATTCCTGCGCTTTTTTCCTTGCCGGACGAAAAAATTCCGGCCCATCCAGCG
>JAAWCD010000008.1 GCA_022793095.1 Oscillospiraceae bacterium
CCCCAGCGGGTTTGGGCGGGGCCCAAGCTTGTTCTAGATCAAAAACTCCCCTGGCCTTCTGGCCAGGGGAGTTCAGGCTGTCGACAAAGTCGTCAGCCTGACGCTGATTTCGGCATTCTGACGAAATCAGTCGCCTGCGGGCGGGTGACTGCACGCGAAAGCGGGGGCTTCGCCCCCCTTTCACACGATCCCCCCACGCAAAGCCCTGACAGTTTTGACACCTTATTTTGAATTCCTGCTTTTTCGACAAACTGAACTCCCCTGGCCCGGAAGGCCAGGGGAGTTTTTCTTGGTCTGATTAGCCGCCGGACGCCCGATAGCGTTCCTGGGTGCCAATAAAGGCAGCTTGCTCGTCGTAGGTCCGGAAGAAATGGTGAACGCCGTCATCACCAAGGGCGTAGAAATAGTATTTGGTGCTCTCCGGATCCATAGCGGCCCGAATGGCAGCCAAGCCGGGGTTGGAGATGGGACCGGCGGGAAGGCCGGGATAGAGATACGTGTTGTAAGGGGAATCAATGCTCTTGTCCGCCTCGGTGGGCACCTTTCCGCCATTGATATAGTAGAGGGTGGCGTCAATTTGAAGGTATCCGTTGGTGCCGCCGTCGTTGTTGTTGAGACGGTTGTAAATAACAGAAGCAATGGTGGCCCGGTCGTCCGTACCGCTCTCCCGCTCGACCATGGATGCGATGGTGATGACCTCGTGGATGGACCGGCCGCTCTGGGCAATGTCGTCCCGCATCTCATTCGTCACCCGCGCGTCAAAGTTCACCAGCATTTTGTTGAGCACATACAGCGGGTCCTGCCGGGCGTAGAACTCATAGGTGTCCGGGAAGAGGTAGCCCTCCAGCCGGTGGTAGTCCCCCAACGGAATCTCCTGGAGGAAGGAGAACCGATAGGCGTGCTCCGCCGCCATTTCCCGCAGCTCCTCCACCTTAGCCACTCCCCGGGACTCCAGCAGGGCGAAAATCTGGTCAATGTTGTAGCCCTCCGGGATGGTCACCTCCACCTTCACCTTGGTGGCGGAGCTGGCGCTCAGGTTGGTCACCAGGGCCCGGTAATCCATCTCGGTATTTAGGGTGTAGTTGCCCGGCGTAATTTTCTCCGAGGCGTGGGTGAAGGTGCAGAACAGCTTGAAGAGGAAGGGGTATTCGATGATGCCCTTCTCCTTCAGGAGCTTTGCGATATCATCCACGTCGTTTTCCTCTGTTACCTCCACGATGGCGCTGGCCTCAGTCTTGTTCAGGGCCAGCACGTCGTTGGCGGCAATCCATCCGGCCGAAGCCAGCAGAACAGATGAACCCAGAATAATCACGATGTAGAGAAGGAAGAAGAGCACCGGGTGTCCGCGGCGGCGTCTCCGCTTGCGGTGCTCCGGCGGCCGGGACGAGGCACGGTGCTCCGAATCCCGCTGAGGCTGGGACGGGCTGCCGCCGTGGGGCTCACGGTAGTAATCTGACATGAAGTTTCCTCCTTTGGGGCAAGTCACCTCCAGGAACCGGCGCGCATAGAATAGGCCAGTCAAGATAAAGTGAGGTGAAACGAAGAAATGTGCTGTGGGAATAGCTGGGGCGGCAACAGCTGCCTGTGGATCATCCTGATCCTGATTCTCCTGTTCTGCTGCTGCGGCGGCGGTTGGGGCGGCAACAGCTGCGGCTGCGGCTGTGGCTGTGGCTGCGAGAACAACTGCGGCGGCTGCGGCGATTGCGGCTGTGGCTGCTGAACATAGGATAACCAACGGCCTGCCGGTTTTCCGGCAGGCTTGTTTTTTCGCTTCTTTTTCTGGAAAGAAAAAGAAGCGAAAAGAACTTCAAACTGATTTTCTGCACTTTTGTTCAAGAAAGCGCGCCGTGGAAGCAGGCGGCCTTCGCGACAGCCTCAGCAGCCTCCCGGCCCTTGAGCCGCTCCACCAGCTTCAGGCCGAACTCGAAGGCAGATCCGGCGGACTCGCAGGTGGTAAACCGTCCGTCCACCACCACCTGAGTGCCAGGGCGGGCCTGTGCGCCGGTCAATTCCTTCTCCATGCCAGGGTAGCAGACCGCGTTGACGCCCTCCAGCAGGCCCAGCTGGGCCAGCACGGTGGGACCGGCGCAGATAGCGGCCAGCTGTGCGCTGCCCTCCGCCGTCTTGCGAAGGAAAGCGGAAACGCCCGCATGGGCCTTGAGCCGGTTGACGCCGGGCAGTCCGCCGGGCACGACTGCCAGCTCCACATTGGCCGGGTCCACCTGATCCAGGGTAACGTCTGCCAGAACAGTGATGTTGTGGCTGCTGGTGACCTGGAGTCCGTCCACACCCGCCAGCACGGTTTCGACGCCCGCCCGGCGGAGCATGTCCGCAGGAACAATGGCTTCCGATTCTTCAAATCCATTTGCAAGCAAAATAACGACCATGTGTTAGTTACATCCTTTCTGTTGCTGCCCCTTTTCCAGCCGAAAAGAGGCAAATATTGATTGTCAGTTCATGCGTGACTTCAGAAGCTGTCCCAATAGGCGGGGCATGCAGAGCTGCGGGCAAAAACTGCTGCTGGCAAGGAAAAAATCACAGGAATACTTGTCTGTAGTTCAAGATTTTTTAACGCAGCCAGCGGCGGTTTGGGCCGCAAAGATGTGCGTGCCGGAGGCTATTGGCGCAGCTTCTCAAATCTGCGGCTGTATCTCGCCCCAGATTTCCTCGTGGATCGCTTCCACGCTTCGCAGCTGGCCATTTTGCACACACTCGATTCTGGTCCAGCCCAGGACCTCCGCCGCCTCCAACGCCGCGGTGCGGCAGGCGGCCAGGTATCCGGCGTCCACCTCATGAATGTCGGCCTGGGTGTGGGTTTCCGCCTCCCTGCGGCGAAGGTTGTCCACCGCCTGCGCCGTAGGCATGTCCAGATAGAGCACCAAATCCGGCCGGGGCAGTCCCAGCTTGTCAAACTCAAAATCATACAGCCAGCGGAAAAAATCCGCCCGGCCCTCCGGCGGCAGCTTGGAGGCCTGATGGACCGCGTTGGAGGTGGTGTAACGGTCAGCCAACACCAGCCCGCCCGCCTCATAGTATGCCCCCCAGGCCTGCCGGTAAGACGCAAACCGGTCCACCGCGTAGAAGGAGGAGGCCGCATAGGCGTTCACGTTGGAGGGCCGGGAGCCGAAGGCACCTCCCAGATACATCCGAATCAGCGCCGAAGATTCCTCCTGGTATTGGGGAAATACGATGCGCTGGAAGGAGCGCTTTTCCTCCTCCAGCCGCTGGCAGACCAGCCCAAACTGGGTGGACTTGCCCGACCCATCCGTACCCTCGAATACAATCAGCCTTCCTGCCATGGCTCACCCCTTTCCCTGAAGCTTCGCGCCTATGGTCCAGAAGAGGAACAGGGGCAGACGGCACATCCGCTTGAACCGCCAAGGCTCCTGAATCAGCCGGTACAGCCATTCCAGCCCCAGCCGGACCCAGATGTCCGGAGCCCGTTCCGACACACCGGCGAACACATCCAGGGAGCCCCCCAGGCCCACCAGAATTTTCGCGCCGGTGGCCGGTCCGTTGGCGGCCATCCAGAATTCCTGCTTGGGCGCGCCCAGGCAAACAAACACGACGTCCGCGCCGCTCTGGGCGATTTCCGCCACAATGGGGCCGTCCTCCTTGAAATAGCCGTCGTGGACGCCGGCGATGACCAGGCCGGGGTAGGTTTCCTTCAGCCGCTCCGCCGCCTGCTCCGCGACGCCCGGCTTGGCCCCCAGCAAAAAGAGGGACCTGCCCCCCCTGGCCAGCTCCGCCGCCAGTCCGGCGGCAAAGTCGATACCGGCCACCTTTTGCTTTAAGGGCCGGCCCAGGATTCTGGAGGCGTAAACCACCCCGATGCCGTCGGGCAGCACCAGCGCCGCCCGGTTGAGGATCTCAGACAGCCCGCCGGTGTCCCGGCAGGCGTAAACGATCTCTGAATTCGGAGTGACCACATATTGGCCCGCCGGACCCTCCAGCAGGGCCGCGCCCGCAGCCACCGCCTCTTCCATGGTCACATTGTCAAAGGCGACGCCCATCACGTCTGTTTTCAATCGGCTTGCCTCCTGTTTCTGTCGTTTCATGTTCACAGAGTTTCCCTGAGAACAGTCAAAGTATACCATAGTGGAGAGGGAAAGTCCATTAAAGTTTTCCTTAACGGTAAGCCGGGTCCGTCCGCCAAAGAAAACACTTGCAATTTTCGGGCAAGGCGCTATAATAGAGTCAGAAAACAACTGAATCGTGATGTCTTCAGGGCGGGGTGCAATTCCCCACTGGCGGTACAGTCCGCGACCCGCATTTGTGGCTGACCCGGTGCAATTCCGGGACCAACGGTATAGTCCGGATGAAAGAAGATGTGTTAGTCATGCACTCTCCAGATGATATAACACCTGAAAGACGTTCTTTCAGGTGTTTTACTTTTCAAAAGGAGCGTGTATCCTATGTCAACCCTGTCTACTGAAGCAAAGATCCTTCCCCATTCCCAGCGCAGAAGCGCCGTCCGAAAGATCACGGTCACCGCCATGCTGTCTGCGGTGGCCTTTGCCCTCATGTTCGTTGAGTTCCCTATCCCCGCTCTGATTCCCAGCTTTGTCAAGATGGATGTGTCCGACCTCCCCGCCCTGCTGGGCGCGTTCAGCCTGGGTCCGGCGTCCGGCATTGTCATTTCCCTGCTGAAAAACGTGCTGCACATCCTGATCAAGGGCACTACCTCCGGCGGCGTGGGCGAGCTGTGCAACTTCGTGCTGGGTGCGGCCTTCGCCTGTGCGGCTGGCGTTATCTACCAGCGCAGCAAGAGCCGTAAGACCGCCATTCTCGGCGCTGTGGCCGGCGCGGTGTTCATGGGCCTGCTGTCCGTGCCCCTGAACTACTTCGTCACCTACCCCATGTACACCAAGTTCATGCCTCTGGAGACCATCATCGGCATGTACCAGGTAATTCGCCCCTCCGCCAACGGCCTGCTGGAGTGTCTTATCACCTTCAACATGCCCTTCACCATCCTTAAGGGCCTTCTGGATGCAGTGCTCTGCTTCCTCATTTACAAGCCCCTATCTCCCATTCTCCACGGAAAAAACGACTGATTTTTCTCCTCTTTTTCTTGAAAGAAAAAGAACCCAAAAGAACGTTAAACTGTGTTCTCAGGTTGGGTTTCCGGTAGAACCAGTTTAAAGTTCTTTGCTAAGCTTTCTTTCAAGAAAGCGTGAAAGGACCGTATGTCATGAGCCAACTCCGCTGTCCCATCTGCTCCGCGCCCCTCACCCGGACCGGGCGGACCTACCGCTGTCCCAGCGGGCACAGCTTCGACATTTCCAAAGAGGGCTATGTCCACCTCCTGCCTGCCAACCGGATGCACTCCAAAGCGCCGGGAGACGATAAGGGCATGGCGGCAGCCCGGAACCGGTTCCTCTCCGGCGGCTGGTACGCGCCCCTGCGGGACGCCCTGTGTGACCTGGCCCTGAAGCACGCCGGACCAGCGCCCCAGGTGCTGGACTCCGGCTGCGGCGAGGGCTACTACACCGCCGGCCTCTGGCAGGCTCTGACCGAGGCCGGCCGGTCTGTGTCCATGGCAGGCATTGACATTTCCAAGTTCTCCCTCCGCTGGGCCGCAAAGCGGGCGCCGGAAGTGGAATTCGCCGTGGCCTCCGCCTACCGCCTGCCAGTGGCGGGCCAGTCGGTGGACTTGTTGGTGAACTGCTTTTCTCCCCTGGGGCTGGAGGAGTTCCGGAGGGTACTGAGGCCTGGCGGCTGGTTCTTCTATGTAGTGCCGGCACCAGAGCATTTATGGGAGCTGAAAACAGTTCTTTACGAGGAGCCCTACCCCAATCCGGAGGAATCCATCCCCTACGATGGGTTCCGCTGCGAAGAGGTCCGCCCGGTGGAGGCCTGCCTTTCTCTTACCGGACCGGAGGTCATTCACGACCTGTTTCAGATGACGCCCTACTACTGGAAGACGCCAAAATCCGGAGCGGAACGGCTGGCAGGGCTGGAACGGCTGGAGGTGCGGGCCGCCTTCCGCATCCACGTGTTTCAGAGGGAGTGAGCCATGGATTACGAAGCACAGATGGCGTACAGCAACGGCAGAAACGCTTTTATGCGCCACAACCGGATGAAGGTGGTCAGCGTGGGGCCTGGAACTTCCACTGTGGAAGCGGAAATTTCCGGCGATTCGCTCAATCCCAAAGGGACGGTTCACGGCGGGGTCTACTTCACCCTGGCGGACTGCGCGGTCAGCTCTGCCGCCCGCAGCGACGGGCGGTTTTACTCTACCCTGTCCGTCAGCTTTGAGTATCTGCGGGCGGCGAAGGAAGGTCCGCTGACCTGTACGGCCTCCGTAATCAAGCGGGGGGAGACGGTCAGCGTCTTTCGGGCGGAAATCCACGGGCCAGACCAGCGCCTGCTGGCTTTCGGCACGTTTACCATGTATTGCATTGAAAAATAGTTTTTGGTTCTTTTCTTGAAAGAAAAGAAGCAAAAAGAACTTCAAACTGATTCTACCATACTGTTCTGTAGGACCAGCTTGAAGTTCTTTTTGCTTCTTTTTCATACAAGAAAAAGAAGGGGATGAAAATTTTATAACAATGTAGGCACCAGCTCCGCCAGCTTGGCCGCCAGGGTGGCATGACCCTTCCGGGTGAGGTGCATGTAATCGATCTGATTGAACTCACAGCCCTCGGCGTTGAAGAAATGAGAGCCGGTCAGCTCCGCCGCAGCCTGATAGGCCGCGGGCAGTCCCCGCGACTTCTCCGGACAGCCCTTGCCCATGGTGCCCGCCACCGGGGACTCGTTCAGCCGATCGTCAATGGGCGGCGGACAGACAATCAGAATATTAGGCTTGCCCCCAGGCCCCCAGCAGTCCAGATTTTTCGCCTTCCGAACCAACTGCTCCATTCCAATGCCGATGCAGGGTGCGCTGACGTTGAAGCGCTCTTTCACATCATTGGTGCCCAGCATAATAATGAGCAAAGAAAGGGGCTCGTGGCTTTTGAGCAGGGGGAAGAGGAAAGGAAACGCAGGCAGCGCTTCATATAGCGGGTCGTTAAACACAGTGGTCCGCCCGGACAGCCCTTCCTCAATCACCAGATAGTCATCCCCCAGCGCCTTCTGGAGCAGCTTCGTCCAACGCTCATCCTCATTGAAGCGGGCCAGCGCGCCGTCAGCGCAGTCGTTGGGGTCGGCGCAGTAGCCGTGAGTGTTGGAATCCCCCAGGCAGAGAATATGTTTCTTCATTTGCAGCACACCTTTCCATCAAAACTACCAAGATTACACGCCTTGCGTCTTTCTAATTATATACGAACCTGCCCGGTTCTGCAAGCGGTACCGCTGAAAATGACAATGAAAAACGCTCCCGCTGAAAAGCGGGAGCGCCTCGGAAGATTGATCAGACCAGCTGTGCCTTGGCCAGCATGGTGAGCTGGGTAAAGGCAGCCTTGTCGTTGACCGCCAGCTCGGCCAGCATCTTGCGGTTGATCTCCACACCGGCCTTCTTCAGACCGTTCATAAAGGTGGAGTAGTTCATCCCGTTCATCTTGCAGCCAGCGCTGATGCGGGTAATCCACAGCCGGCGAAAATCGCGCTTCTTCAGGCGGCGGCCGGTGTAGGCGTAGGTCAGGGACTTCATGACCTGCTCGTTGGCCATCTTGAAGTGCTTGGACTTGGCGCCCCAGTAGCCCTTGGCCAGCTTCAGAACCTTATTTCTTCTCTTACGCGTCATCATCGCGCCTTTGACTCTTGCCATTTTTCGTTAGCCTCCTATTGTGAGTAAAGTAGGGGAATCCAATCAAATGACTGGTTCTTATTTGTAAGGAATCATGCGCTTGATGGCGGAGACGTTGGTTACGTCAGCATAAGCGCCCTTCCGAAGGCCTCTCTTGCGCTTGGTGGTCTTGCCGTGACCGTTGAGCAGGTGAGATTTAAAGGCATGAGCGCGCTTGACCTTGCCGCTCTTTGTGAGATTGAATCTCTTTTTAGCGCCGCTGTGGGTTTTAACCTTGATCTTAGGCATGATAGTTCTCCTTCCGTAATTGGGATATCCGAGATATCACTTTTTGGGTTCTTTGGCGGCCTTGGGCGACAGGAACATGGTCATGTGGCGTCCATCCAGCTTGGGATTCTTATCCACAGTGGCCACCTCCCCGCACTGCTCCGCGAATTTGTTGAGCAGCTCCTCGCCAATGTTGGTGTGAGCCATCTCGCGGCCGCGAAAACGCACCGTCACCTTGACTCGGTTGCCCTCGCCCAGGAACTTCTGCGCGTTGCGGAGTTTGACGTTGAAGTCATTGACGTCGATGCCGGGCGACATACGGACCTCTTTGATTTCCACGACACGCTGGTTTTTCTTGGCTTCCTTCTCGCGCTTGGTCTGTTCAAAACGGAACTTGCCGTAATCCATGACCTTGCAGACGGGCGGCACCGCGTTGGGCGAAATCTTGACCAAGTCAAGGTCCTGCTCCGCCGCGATGTCCAAAGCGGCCTTCGCGGACATAATGCCCAGCTGCTCTCCGGTGGCGGAGATCAGGCGCACCTCTTTGTCACGAATTTCTTCGTTCATCTGATGAACCATGTTGCTAATCCTCAAGCACCTCCTATATTGAATCAAAGCGGTTTGAACCGCTTGAGCCAGCCTGTTTTCCGCATAAAAAACAGGCGCCGGAAACCGGCACCCACACAGCAAGACAGACCCCGAACCTCGGAGCCAGTACCATGTTGACCCGTTCACTGTACGCTCAGGGTGAGGACGGAGATGCCGTTCCTACTTTGTTTTCCTGAAATAGTATACCAGCCTCAGGATAAATTGTCAAGGATGAATTTGAAAGCTCCTTTTCAGAATTGTCTCCGCCCGCTTCCACCCTACTAGCCTGGAGTTATCTTTCCCACGGACCTGTTGTAACAAAGCCGTTCAAGTTTTCTTCAAATTTGACATCCGATATACATATTCATTCCTGTTCTCAGAGCCTGTTTAAAATCTCCGGGTGCGCTGGATGGGCCGGAATTTTTTCGTCCGGCAAGGAAAAAAGCGCAGGAATACTGGATGTATTCCGAGCATGTTTGACGCAGCTGGACGGAAAAAGGCCGGTTCAGACGGTGTGTC